>JAESUW010000070.1 GCA_016760525.1 Labilibaculum sp. | reverse complement strand
GCCAAGCTTAAAGTCCATTTGGTATGACAGACTTAGTTTTGCATGATTAACGGTTTATTGCTATTCTATTTACGAATATATAAGATAGAAAAAGCACAGTCAAAATTGCTGTGCTTTCATTTTATACTTGTTTAATACCGATTGGATAAATTAGTGGGCTATAATTATTCACAAATATTATTATGGGCGTTTATGATCTCACTTTGTTCTATACGCTCTGCTCATTATCGCTTCCTATTTATTCCATGGGCATTCCCGATAAATCGGGACACAGTAGTCTTACTAATTTCGTTCGCAATGGTTCACTAATTATTACAAATGGTATAAAACCTTATTACAATGGAATATTACCATGTTTTTTAGGTGGATTTTGTTCGCTTTTGTTGGCGCACATATCCAAGGCCTGAATTAATTTATAACGAGATTGTTTTGGTTGAATAATTTCATCAATATAGCCTAATTCGGCAGCTTTGTAAGGGTTCGCAAACTTATCACGGTAATCTTCAATAGCATCTGCTTTTTCCTGTTCTGTGAGTCCTTTGTTCATAATATTGACGGCTCCTTCGGCTCCCATAACTGCAATTTCTCCAGTTGGGTAGGAGTAATTAATATCTGCACCTATGTGTTTCGAGGCCATTACATCGTAAGCTCCACCATATGCCTTACGGGTTATTAAGGTGATTTTTGGTACTGTTGCTTCAGCAAAAGCATATAGAAGTTTAGCTCCATGCTTAATAATTCCACCAAATTCCTGAGCTGTTCCCGGAAGAAATCCTGGAACATCCACGAAAGTGATTAATGGTATGTTAAAAGCATCACAGAAACGCACAAACCTAGCGGCCTTAATCGAACTGTTAATATCTAAAACACCAGCCATAAAAGCGGGGTTATTAGCCACAATACCAACTGGTTTCCCACCCAATCGAGCAAAGCCAATGCACATGTTCTGAGCATATAGCGGCATTACCTCAAAAAAATTGTGATCATCAACTATGGTCTTAATAATATCTTTAATATCATAAGGTTTGTTTGGATCAACGGGAACCATTGTTTGAAGTTTTTCATCTTCACGATGAATATTATCTGTACAAGGCTTTATTGGCGGATCTTCCATATTGTTGGATGGAAGAAAGCTAATCAGCTCGCGAAGCATCATCATGGCTTGTTCGTCATTATCAGCAGTGAAATGTGCCACACCACTTTTCGAATTGTGAGTTATTGCTCCACCTAACTCTTCTTTGGTTACTTCCTCGTGTGTTACTGTTTTTATCACATCGGGTCCGGTAACAAACATATAGCTTGTGTCCTTCACCATCAGAATAAAATCGGTAAGAGCAGGAGAATATACGGCACCACCGGCACAAGGTCCCATAATTGCTGAAATTTGGGGAATTACACCCGATCCTCTTACATTTTGATAGAATATATCAGCATAACCAGCTAAACTTTGTACCCCTTCTTGAATTCTTGCTCCTCCGGAATCATTCAAACCAATAATAGGAGCGCCCATTTTCATGGCTAATTTTGTGATTTTAACAATTTTACCAGCATTGGCACTACTCAATGATCCACCAAAAACAGTGAAGTCCTGAGCGAAAACATATACCAATCGGCTATCGATTTTACCATAACCGCAAACAACACCATCACCCGGAATTTTATTCTTTTCCATTCCAAAATCAGTAGACCGGTGCGTTACCAGCTTATCAACTTCTACAAAAGTTTCATAATCCAATAAATCCATGATTCTTTCTCGGGCTGTTTTTTTGCCGCCAGCATGATGTTTATCAATTCTTTTTTGTCCGCCACCCGCTTCAGCAGCTTTATTTAATTCTTCAAACTTTTTAATTTTATCTTCAAGTGTCAACATTTCTTGTAACTGTTTTGGTTATCCAATTTCATTTTGATTGCGAAGAGGGATAACAGATTGCTATTAAAATTTAAAAATGTTTGTCTTAGTCAATAAAAACCAATGGTTGATTACCATCAATGGTATCTTCTTCGTGAACAAATATTTCCTTTACAATACCATCTTTCATGGCTTTGTATTCACTTTCCATTTTCATGGCTGATACAATAATTACGGTATCTCCCTTTTTTACTTCACTACCCAATTCTACAGGAATCTTTACAACTTTCCCTGGCATTGGTGAGGTTATTGTACTTTGTGCAGCTTCTAGGTTACCCGAATTTCTTGCTTGTAAATATTTGGTTTCAGCATCAATAATTTCAGCATCATAAGAATGATAGAATGTATTTACGGAATACCTTTTTGGAGAATCGGTTTCAATCAACTCAACATTATAGGAACGTCCTTTATACATTACAGAGTAAATTCCATTTTCAACCTGAAACATATCCAGATCATATTCTTTGGAGTCAACCATTATTTTGATTTTATTTCCATCTTCGGCAAGAAGTTCGACATTCGCCAAGCGCTCACCCAATTTTATTTGAATTGCCATCTTATTATTTTTTTGTTTATCCTTTAATTTTCACTCGCTCTAAACATACCCCTTCTTCGTCCAAATTCTTTCCACTTACTATGTAGAGACGATTTTGAATTAATTTGAGTGTTTTTAAGTTTGTGATGATAATCGATAAAGGCAGTAACTATGGCCAGATCTTCAAAAGATTGCTTTGCTTCATCAGGAGCAAGTAGAAAATCTTCGTTGTTTTGAATAAAGTGAGTATCATAGGTTCCATCTCTAAAGTCTGGACAATCCATGATTTTTTCAAGATATTTAATTGAGGTTTTTACACCTGTAATTTTGTATTCGAAAAGCGCACGGCGCATTCTTTCAATAGCTTCATCTCTTGTTCTTGCCCAAACAATTAATTTGGAGATCATAGGATCGTAATGAATTGGTATTTCATATCCTTCATAAACGTAGCCATCTGTTCTAACGCCTAATCCCATTGGTTCAGTAATGTGTGTAATTACTCCGGGACTTGGCATGAAGTTGTTGTCGGTATCTTCAGCATAAATTCTGCATTCGATTGCGTGTCCAAATTGAAAAACATCTTCTTGTTTTATTTTCAATTCATGTCCTTCTGCAATTAATATTTGTTGCTTTACAAGGTCGTATCCGGTTACCCTTTCGGTGATAGGATGTTCAACCTGCAATCGCGTATTCATTTCGAGGAAATAGTAGTTGTGGTCATTATCTACCAAAAACTCGATTGTGCCGGCACCGTGATAATTAACAGCTTTAGCTGCAGCAACTGCATGTTCTCCCATTTGTGCTCTTAATTCAGGGGTCATTAGCGGAGAAGGAGTTTCTTCAACAACCTTCTGATGTCGCCTCTGAACTGAACATTCTCTTTCACACAAATGAATTACATTTCCATGTTTGTCTCCCAGAATCTGAAATTCAATATGATGTGGTGAAGAAATGTATTTTTCGATATAAACAGCATCATTACCAAAGGAAGCCATGGCTTCTGATTTGGCTGCTCTTAGCCCTTCCAGAATATTCTCTTCTTTGTCGACCATTCGCATTCCTTTTCCACCACCGCCAGCCGAGGCTTTAATCATTACGGGCAAACCAATTTCACGAACTGTTTTAAGTATTGTCGATTCATCTTTAAGGTTTTCTTTAGTACCTGGAACTACAGGAACATTGCTGTTAATCATCATTTTACGAGCGCTTATTTTATCGCCCATTGTTCCAATTACGTCAGGAGTTGGCCCTATGAAAATGATTCCTTCTTTCTCACAGCGTTTCGAGAATTCTGCATTTTCGCTTAAAAATCCATAACCAGGATGAATAGCGTCAGCTTTAACACGCTTAGCTGCGTTTATTATTTTATCAATATTTAAATAACTTTCTGCAGCTATTGCTGGTCCGATATGAACTGCCTGATCGGCATATCGTACATGCATGGATGTTCGATCGACATCGGAGTATACAGCAACAGAGAGAATTCCCAATTCTCTGCACGAGCGCATAACACGCAGAGCAATTTCTCCTCGATTTGCAATAAGGACTTTTGAAATTTTCTTGATCATATTTTGGTCTTCGTTTTAAAGCCTGTAAAGACTTTGTTTTTAATCAACTAATCCTTCTGATAGTTAGAGAAATATTTCCCCAAAAAGAATAATATACAGCATAAATATGTTGTAGAACATTTAAAAGTAATCAAAATTTCGAAGTTTTCAAGTAATTAAATATAAAGATGTATGCATGTGTTGATCATAAATAACATGCGTCGCAGTCTACCAAACAGATCTGAATATCAGGCGTTTGAGATGTTTCTATTCAACAGTGTAGGAATGGAATTTTAAAAAAAACTTAAAATGGGTGAAAAACGCCAATTATGTTGAAGAACAAGTAAGGAATTTTTAATAAATTATTGAATTAAGACCATAATAAGGATGAAAATGAATGGAATTTGACAATATTAATTTTGAGAAATGAATATTTGGAGCTGGAGGGTTGATTAACTTTAACTTTTTACCTCTCCTCCAAATTCAAAACCAAGGCTTTCAATTTCCTTTTTAATGGTATTCATGTCTATTGATTTCCCTACTATATGCAATAGTTTTTGTTCAAGATTTACTTTGGCACTTGTAATATTATTCATGGCTCCAATGTGTTTTTCCACACTGTTCTTACAATGATTACAAGTCATTCCATTAACAAGAACTAATTTTTTAATATTAATTGTTTCTTTTTCAATCGCATTAAGGTCTTTTTTACCGGAAATATACTTTTGAAAATAGCCATTAATTATCAGTCCTGTTAAAGTAATACTACTGCCCCATTTTAGCCAGCTAGGAAGTGTCCAATGCCCTTCATGTGCACCCATATGTTCATGCAATGTACCTAGTGCAAACCATTCTCGAGGAAATACATTATCAATTAAGAGTCCAAAAAGCAATGCTCCGGCTATAATTGAAATTAGATAAGACCACATTGTCTTTTTTCCCAGAACTTTATTCATAACTGTAATAGTGGCAGCATTAGTTGCTGGCCCGGCCATTAAAAATACTAAGGCGGCACCAGGTGAAATACCTTTCATCATTAAAATTGCCGCTACAGGAACCGATGAGGTTGCGCAGATATATAGAGGTACAGATGCTACTAGAATAACTAACATTCCAATAAAATCATTTCCAATATAACTGGAGAAAAAATCGTCAGGAATTAGAACTGAAATAAAAGCGGCTAAAAGGAGTCCTATAATTAACCATTTTGATATGTCTTGCAGGAAATCTACAAAAGCATATTTAAACATGGTGTAAATTGGCGATTTTTTATTTTTTGATTCTACCTTACTGTCTGTATCGCATCCACAGTCCGATTCTTTATCGCTTGAACAACAAGAATCTGTTGATTGTTCGGGAATTGTTTTTTCATCCTTATCAAAATAATTGGTTAGTAATCCTCCAAACAGTCCGGTTAACAAAGCTATAAATGGACGAATGATTGCAAAAGGCAAGCCTAATAAAGAATAGGTAACTAAAATCGAGTCTACACCAGTTTGAGGTGTTGATATAAGAAATGAAACCGATGATCCTTTGGAAGCACCACTTTTATAAAATGAAATGCCTGTAGGGATAACTCCGCAAGAGCACAAGGGGAGAGGAATGCCAAGAAGTGCAGCGTATAAAACAGATTTCCCATTTTTCGGACTTAAATATTTATCGATAAATTTTTGTGGAAAAGCCACTTTCAAAATTCCGGCGAATAAAAATCCTAGCATTAAGTAGGGGGACATCTCATTTAAGATATCTATAAAATCTATAAAGAACTGATTAATATATTCCATAATTGTATTTCTATTAATAATTGAACCACAATTATAACTGGGGTATGTGGTATTTCTTTTACTTTCAAAAGTATTAAAATATTTGGATAAGTATATACAATGTGATGATAATAAAAGAGTAGGTTGTCTTAAAATACCAACATGTAGGTATTTCCGATTATTGAGTCTTATTCTAATTTAGCAGCCGAAATAATGCTTGATTTACGAGCGATACAAACAAAAACCTAATTGTTTTAAACTGATGAAAAAAGGATTACTACTAGTGGCGATGATTGCTGCTTTTTATACAACTAAAGCACAGGATGTTCAGGAACCTAAGAGTATTGGGACAACTATTTTAGAAAGAGTAAAAGATGAGAAATTAAGTATTGGGGGATATGGAGAGATTCATTACAATCAACAAATTAGCGGTAATACCCGTTACAATGGAAAGATGGATGTTCACCGAATGGTATTGTTTTTTGGTTATCAATTTAATGATAAAACTTCATTTATAACTGAAATTGAATATGAGCACGTAAAGGAATTGTACGTTGAGCAAGCGTTTTTAAATTATAATGTTCGTCCAAACACAAGTTTGAGAGCTGGTTTAATGTTGGTGCCAATGGGTATCGTTAACGAATATCACGAACCAACTACTTATAATGGTGTAGAGCGTCCGAGTGTTGATAATAAAATTGTTCCTACTACATGGCGCGAAATTGGAGTTGGAGTTAGCGGACGCGTGTCTTCTCTTCCTATAAAATATCAAGTGTATGTAATGAATGGATTTAATGGATACAATGGTGGTGGAATACTTCGAGGTTCTGATGGATTAAGAAAAGGCCGTCAAAAAGGTGCTGAATCTACTTTTACATCTCCTTCATTATCAGCAAAAGTTGATTACTATGGAGTGAAAGGTTTAAATATTGGTATGGCTGGATATTTCGGTAAAACTCAATCATCTGCATTCGATGGATTGGATAAGAATGATGATATTGCTGAGGCAGTTGCAGATTCAACTCGTGTCGGAATTAGTATGTTTGGAATGGATGTGCGTTACAAGGTGAACGCTTTGCAATTTAAAGGTCAGTACATACATTCTTTTATTAGCGATGTAGCTGAATACAATGATAAAACAGGTAAGGATCTTGGAAAGCAAATGCAAGGTTATTATGTAGAAGCAGGATATAATTTACTGCATGGCAAAGAGCAGGCTTTGGTTCCATTTGTGCGCTACGAAAATTACAACACTCACCACAAGGTGGCAGGTAGTATGACAGCAAACAAAGCTTACGATCGAGAAGAAGTATTCTTTGGTGTAAGCTATCATTTGGCAAAAGGTGCGGTGGTAAAAGCTGATTATCAAATGTCAAAAGATGGTAATGATGTTAAAAAGAATTTTGTTAATTTTGGTGTAGGCGTTTGGTTCTAAATCAAAATTAAGTCTAAATATTTTACTTCAAAGCATTTTGGTTTACATTGTGCTTTGAAGTTTTCATGTAAAAGAGATTTGTTGATGAAGAGATTGAGAGATATTATTCACTTAGTTGTTATTTTAGTGTTGATTAGTGGAACATTTGGTGCAAAGGCAAGTGGTTTTCCTAAATCAATACAGAAAAAAATTAATAAAGCAGTTCAAAAGACTTTCCCTATTGATGGTTTAATAATGAATTCTATTGATGATTTAAATTTGGATTCTTTTGCATGCGAAGGAGCAAAAGGAATAAGCTTAAATACACTAAAAAAGGCCGATGAATTAAAAGGGTTTGCATGTTTTGCATCTTCAAAAGGGAAGAATGATTATTTCGATTACATGATACTATTCAATGAAAATCTGGAAATTCAAAAAGTAGTTGTATTAATTTACAGATCTTCCTATGGTGGCGAAATTATGGCTAAATCGTGGTTGAAGCAGTTTATTGGAAAGGTTAAAGGCGAGAAGATGGAATTTGAAAAAGATATTGATGGAATATCCGGCGCTACAATTTCAGCTCCATCTATGGCAAAGGGAATAAAAGCTGTAAGTTTATTATTAAGTGAGTTGAAAGAAAATGGCAGAATTTAGACCGGAAAAAACAAATGCTCAATTAGAATTCTTAATCCAATAAGAATTAGAACAATACCTCCGAATATTTCAAATCGTTTACTCATTTTACTACCAATCTTTTTACCTAGTAACATTCCAAGCATCGAAACAATAAATGTAACTATGCTAATAATAATTGCCGGAAACCAAATAACAACATCAATAAAGGCAAGGCTTAATCCTACAACTAAAGCATCTATGCTGGTTGCCACAGAAATACCTAAAAGAACAAGCAGTTTTAAAGGGTTAAAGGAACAATCTTTTTCTTTAGCAGTTATGCTTTCATAAATCATTTTACTTCCCATTCCGGCAAGTAGAATAAAGGCGATCCAATGATCAAAATCTTTGATTAAATATTTTAATTCCCATCCGGTAAACCAACCAATAATCGGCATTCCTCCTTGAAATACAGCCAGAAAAAAAGCAATTTTAACTGCTTGAAAGAAATGAATTTTTTTAATAGCCAATCCACTGCAAACCGAAGCGGCAAATGAGTCAACAGATAGTACAAGGGCAATGAGAAGGATACTAATTAATTCCATATAATCTTATTTTTAGGATTGCAAAGATATATGCTTCTTATGAAGTGGGAAAAAGAAAAGCAATTTCTTTCAAAGAAATTGCCTATTTGAATCTATTCTAAAAGTTAAGCTGATTTTAAAGAGAAAATGAAGGTGCTTCCCTTATTTTCTTCACTTTCAACCCAAATTTCCCCACCATTTTTTCTGACAAATTCTTTGCATAAAATTAGACCTAAGCCACTTCCAATTTCATAGTTGGTTCCAATAGTTGTAAAATTACAATCCAGTCTAAAGAGCTTATCCTGATTGGTTTTACTAATGCCAATACCATTGTCTTTTACCAAAAGATGAATAAAATCACCATCTAATTTTGCGGATAGAAATATTTCGCCACTTTCCTTAGTGAATTTTAGAGCATTGCTAATTAGGTTCCTGACTATTGTGTCTACCATGTTTACATCACCAAAAGCCACAGTGTTAGGTTGTATGTCGGAACACAATTTTATTGATTTATCGGCAGCTTTTAATTTAAAAATAGTAAAATTAGATTGAATTAATTCGTATAAATTGATTTGAGTAGGGTTAAATTCGAGTGCACCACGTTGATCATTAGTCCATTGCAAAAGGTTTTCAAGCAGGGTAAATAAACTGTTTGCTGATTCGTTAATATTCGTATTATATTCCTTAATGATCTCGATATTTTTTTCATTTTTCACTTCAGATTTTATTAGTTCTGAAAATCCTAAAATCGCATTAAATGGAGACTTTAAATCATGAGCGATAATTGAAAAGAACTTGTCTTTTGTGGCATTCATGATCTTTAGTTTGGAGTTAGATTCCTCCAATTTCCCATTTATAACTTTTATTCTATTGTGAATTTTAACCTTAGAGCGAAACAATACAAATATTAATACAATTACAGCTAAAGCTAGAAATGAAAAAATGAAAAGGTAATTTGCTCTAATTCTTTCTTTATCAAGTTTTTCCTGTGTAAATTGGTTGCTTACTCTTAAGATCTCATTTTCCTGCTCTTTTTTCTCAGATTCGAATTGAGTTTGAAGCTCTGCAATTTTATCTGTTCTTGATTTATTTCGTATACTATCCTTAAGGGAATTATATGTAAGCATAGAGGAGTATGCTTTTTCGTTATTCCCGATTTTATTGTAATATTCAGCAAGGAGTAGCAGAAAATCACTTGTTTTACCCCGTGTCTTTAGTTTTTTAGATAAAGAAATTCCTTCTTCCAAATATCGGTACGCCTGCTTAAAATTACCTAAGCTTAGGTATATTTGGCTTAAGGTCTCCAAATTATAAATGATTTCAGTATCTAATTTTAGCTGACGATTGGTTGATAAAGATTCGCGCAAGAATGCAATTGCTTTATCTGTATTCCCCATTTTGAAATAATTTTCACCAATATTATTAAGACACAATGCAATACCTGCCTTATTATTTGCCTTTTTATCAATATCAAGACTTTTCTCGTAAAATAGTAATGCTTTATTGTAATCTGAATCGTCCTGATATATAATTGCTAAATTATTATAAAGAACGGATAGAGTATCCTCATACTTTAGCTCTAAAGCGATCTCCATGGCTTGATTGTAATAGGATATTGCTTTTTCTCTTTGATGTTGGTCAGAATAAATATTGGCCATGTTAATCAGAAGACTTATTTTGGTATCATTCTGCACTTCTTCAAATTTAAAAGCTTCTACAAATTTACCAAGTGCTAATTCGAAATCACCTCTTTCATAGTATACTTCTCCAAGGCCGATTAGATTGTTTATTTTATATCTATTATCCTTACTTGCTTCACCAATTTTCAGCGATTTATTGTAATGATAAATGGCACTGTCATATTTACTGGTTATTGAATAATGGTAGCCTAAATTGGTATGGATTGCGCAAATACTCAATGTGTCATTAAGCGAATATGCTATTGATTTAGCATTATTGATAGATTCCCAGGCATTCGGCATCTCACTATTCGCCAAAAAACCGTAGAAAAGTTTGATTTGTGCATCTATAATTAACTTTTGAAAGTTGTTTTTTTGAGATAATTGGAGAGCCTTATTCGCAAAATAGATTGCACTGTCGTTTTTTACAGGGTAGTATTTTCTCGACAGATCTAAATAATGTTCTATTTTGATACTATCCTTGGTAGTCGATATTTGATTTTTCACATCATCCAATATTGCATTTGCAGATATTGGAGTAATGGACGAAAAAAGTAAAAGCAAAGCAAGTTGTAGGGGAAATTGCATTGTGATTTAGGATCTTAAGTTTATGTGCGATTAGTGATTTAGGTTGTTTAGTACTGTTCCGTCGAAATGTTTTAGTGTCTTTGTTTTATTTATAAATATCTAATAATGAGCCGAAATATAGTCATATTTATTAGAACATTTCGGGCTGAAATAATAGTATTATTTTTTTGATAGATAGCTTATAGACTGTGTTTTACATTTTGTTTTTATTCTGTAAACAAACGTGTAAAGCAGGTAAAATAATTGTTGATATTTAGCAGATTTTGCATGTTTATTTTATTGAAAGGATTGCTTTATTTGAGATTTATTCATGTATTTTCATCTGGAACTGTTCCTTTTTATACCGTTTTGTTAAATCCATAAATTTTATTTCACAACAACTTTTAGTGCGAGTGAAATATAAGCTTGAGCTATTTAATAATTATGTTCTGGCTGATATCTAAAGCTGTTACCGAATGGGTTAGAGCACCAATCGAAATAAAGTCTACTCCTGTTTTTGCAACACCTGAAATTCGCTCAAGATTCATATTGCCGGATGCTTCTACTAAAGCTCTGCCATTAATAAGCTTAACGGCTTCTGTCATTAACTCATTATTCATATTATCGAGCATGATAATATCGGCTCCTGCACTAAGCGCTTCTTTCACTTCATTTAGGTTTGTTGTTTCAACCTCAACTTTAATATCTGAAGGAATTGCTTTGCGAACTTGCTCAACTGCAATTGTAATACTTCCGGCAATTTTGATGTGATTGTCTTTAATCATAACCATATCGTATAAACCGATACGATGATTGGTTCCTCCACCCATTTTTACTGCGTATTTATCGAAGGTTCTTAATCCGGGAACTGTTTTTCGAGTATCCAAAATTTTCACCTTTGTACCTTTGGCTTCAGCAACATATTTAGAAGTTTCTGTAGCAATACCCGACATTCTTTGCATCAGGTTTAATGCTAGTCTCTCGCCAGTTAAAAGTGCTCTAAATGTCCCTTTTATCTCAAGAATTACATCTCCTTTAACAACATGGTCGCCATCTTTATTTTTTGGATTCCAAACTAAATTTTCATCTAGTTTACGAAATACCATTTCTGCAATATCCAAACCTGCCACTATTCCATCAGCTTTTGCCGTCATGCTTGCAGTTGCTAATGTATTTTCAGGTACTATATTATTTGTTGTTATATCACCATTTCCAATATCTTCCTGAAAAGCATGGTTGATGATAAGCTCAATTTCCTGAATGTTAAATCCGGATTCTTTCATATATCTTATAATTTAATCTTGAGATCGATGATCTACAGGAACAAAATAAATTTCTTTATTGATTTGTTGAATAGAGTGGGTGAGGAATTTTGATTTTTCTTTCGGAAAATCTTCTCTGAAATGTCCGCCACGACTCTCTTGTCTTGATAAGGCTGCTGTTGTGAGTAAACTGCATACTCTTATAAGGTTTTGTAAGCGAATACTGTAATATTCATAATCCTCAAAAGGAAAAGAATTTTCAATTGAATTTAGAAGAGTTATTACTTCAGTAAGCTCCTTTTCATTTCTTACTATTCCTGCTTTTAAATTCATTTCATCAGCAATTTCATTGCTATGATTTAAGAATAATGGTTCCAGTTCTGAATTAGTATGCATCTTAGCCTGATTCAAAGGAAATGAATCTTTAATTGGAGACGATTCTTTAGCATGATCGATAGCTCGTTTACCAAAAACCAAACACTCCAGTAAAGAGTTTGAAGCAAGTCTGTTGGCACCCATAACTCCCGATGAAGCTAATTCTCCGCAAGCATACAATCTTGAAATATTTGTTTCACCATTAAGGCCGGTTTTTATTCCACCAACCATATAATGAGCGGCGGGGGCAATTGGAATTTCCTTACTCATATCAACCCCCGATAATTCGCAATTTTTATTAATGGAAGGAAAACGGGTTTTAATTTTCTCTTCATTCAGATGTTTAAGACTAAGAATTACATGATTGCTTTTGCTTTGTTTCATCTGCTCAAAAATTGATCGGGCTACAATATCCCGGGGAGCTAATTCTGCGAGAGGATGAATTGCCAGCATGAATCGCTCACCTTTTGAATTTAACAAATGAGCACCTTCGCCACGAACTGCTTCGCTAATTAAAAAGGTATATCCTTTTTTTGAATAAAATGAGCTGGGATGAAATTGAATGAATTCCATGTCAGCGATCTCTACTCCAGCTTTATAGCCAAGATTGATTCCATCGCCTACAGTTGTGTTCGGGTTGGTTGTTCTTCGGTATACAGCAGAGGCTCCTCCCAACGCTAGAATCGTATTTTTAGCTTCAATAAGTAAATTCGTATTATCTGAAATATTGTAACTTTTTGCTCCGGCACAAACTGTGTTTTCTACAAGCAATTCAAAAACCATTTGATTCTCAAACACCTCTATATTATCATTTTTCAATACCTTATCAATCAAAAAAAGAATTATCTCTTTTCCTGTAGAATCACCTCCGGCATGAAGTATTCTTCTTCTGTGATGACCACCTTCAAGGCCTAATGCTAATTCTCCGTTTTCTTTATCGAAAAGCATACCCAATTTAATTAAATCTTGAATTCGATCAGGGCCTTCATTTACAAGTATTTCTACGGGTGTTGTTTCGCACAGTCCACGACCGGCGGTTAAAGTATCTTCTAAATGATATTGAGGGAAGTCTTCAGGATCTGTTACGGACGCAATGCCGCCCTGAGCGTAATATGAATTACTAACATCAAGTTTCGACTTCGTTATAATGGCGACTTTCCCATAGCGGGAAGCATAGTAGGCCGAATATAATCCAGCCAGTCCACTTCCGATTATTAAAAAATCGAACTGTTTGTGTAGCATTATTAAAAATCTTGATTTGTGCGAAATTAGGGAATTTCATCTTATTTCGGCGTAAAATTATACGAATTTTAAAAAAGAGGAGAATCAAAAGTGATTTTTCTGATCTTGAATTAATAAATTATGGCTTTTTATGGTTAAAAAAAAGCGACAAAAATAAGTTTGTCGCTTCAGATGTTATGCATACGAAGTTTATTCTGATAGTTCGATGAGTAGTTTTCGAACAGAATTAACCGATTCAACCTTATATTTGGCTGCTGTATGTTTTAAACCAACCTTAATGGTATGACACGAATCAGGTAATTCTTTAAACATGTATTCGTCTGTCCAGTCATCACCAATTGCAAAAATAAAATCAAAATCTTGGTTTTGAAGAAACTGCAGAGCCGCAATGCCTTTATTAATGCCTCCGCTTTTTACTTCAATTACTTTATTTCCTTCCAGAATTTCCAAATTGTGATTGGCAATCATAGTGGTTAATTCATCTTTTAATTCATTTGCTCGTAATTCTCCTTGTTCAGGTTCCGCTTTTCTAAAGTGCCATACAAGCGAATAGTTTTTTTCTTCGATAAAAGAACCGGGAGTTCGATCAACAAAAGACTCTAAACTTGGGCGAATACTTGGTTTCCATGTATCTGTGGCATTAGATAACATCTTCCATTCCTTCTGATATTTCTTAATCCAGACACCATGTTCAACAATTAAATTTATTTTGTGTCCTTCGAACCATTTTTCCAGGCTCTCGCGATCACGACCGCTAATGATGGTAACTGTATTTTTGGGATCTTCTTCCAGTTTATATAATATTTTGTGAAGTTCTTCATCGGGTTTTGCATCGTTAGGATTCTTCTTAAATCCAGTTAATGTTCCATCATAATCAAGAAAAATAGATCTCTTTTTAGAAGCCTTATATTTAGATTTAAGACTTTCCATAATCTTACTATTGATCTTCTTAGCATATAAGGAGTTCTGGATTTCTTCAACTTTAGATAACGATTTTACAAATTCGCTTGCCCATTTAAATACGTCATATCTTTTTATCCTGTCCTGAAGAAATACCATTCGTTCACGTTGTTCGTCAAGAGGCATGGTTAAAGCCTGATTAATGGCATCTGCAATTTCCTTAATATTGTTAGGATTAATGATTATAGCTTCTCCCATTTCTTTGGCTACTCCTGCCATCTCACTTAAAATCATTACACCAGTTCGATTCGTTCGCGATGCAACATATTCTTTGGCTACAAGGTTCATTCCATCTCTCACAGGAGTTACCAGAGCAACATCACAGGAACTGTACAATTCAATTAAATTTTCGAATGGTAATGAACGGTAGAAATACCAAACAGGAGTGTAGTTAACACTGCCAAATTTCCCATTAACGCGACCAACTAATTCGTCAACTTCTTTTTTAAGATTGATATAG
Organism: Labilibaculum sp.; assembly: GCA_016760525.1. Taxonomy (GTDB): domain Bacteria; phylum Bacteroidota; class Bacteroidia; order Bacteroidales; family Marinifilaceae; genus Labilibaculum. The sequence goes on along the minus strand of JAESUW010000070.1, from coordinate 4,217 downwards.
TGTTCTACTGTGCCCCGTGAAGGTACAGCAAGCATTATCAAAGTAACTTTTCCAATAAATTCGGGGTATTCTTCTAAAAATTTAGAGAAGGCTCTCAAGCGATTTGGAATCCCTTTGGAATAATCTAAACGATCAATGGAAAGAATTAATTTACGATCAGGGGAAACCATAAAATATTTTTCAAGCTCACGATGAAGTTTTGATTTTTCTTGTAATGGTTTTTGAAAAGTTTGAATTGAAGCTTCCCTGAATTTGTCGTAATCAATTCCCATCGGAAAAGAGTCAACAATAATAATTCGGTCTTCGATATGAATTTCATTAAAGGAAATTTCGTAGCCCATTAAGCGTCTTACACTACTACAGAAATGTCGCTGGTAATCAAAAGTATGAAATCCAATTAAATCAGCACCCAGCATTCCTTCTATTAGTTCTTTTCTCCAGGGTAATATTCTAAATACTTCAAAAGACGGGAATGGAATGTGAAGGAAAAAACCTACAGTTACTTCTGGTTTTTTAGATTTTATCATTTCAGGAACTAACAATAATTGATAGTCATGAATCCAAATGGTGTCGCCTTCTTCCAGAGTTTCCAGTGCTTTGTCAGCAAATTTTTGATTAACACTTACAAAAGCATCCCAAAGTGCTGGATCATAATCAATATATTGAGCAAAGTAGTGAAATAAAGGCCATATAGTTCGATTGCTAAAACCATCGTAATACAGGTCAACTTCTTCTTTTGATAAATGAACAGAAACACAATCTTCCTCAACTAATTTTTCTTCAATTCGAAGAGCTAATTCGTCATTTAAATCATCATTTGGTAAACCAGGCCAACCTATCCATTTTCCATTATATTGCTTATATACTGATCTCATTCCTGTAGCTAATCCTCCTACACTTGGAATTAATTCAATATTGTCATTTTCTATGTTTATACTAACAGGGAGTCTGTTGGAAACAATGTGAATTCTATTCATAAAATGTAAATTAAATTTTGGTTGTAAAACAGTCTAAAGTCAATAAAAATCTTTATTTTCCACCTGTTTTTTATAGTTAAGCTCTAAAATAGCATTTTTTTATGGAAAATTTAAATTATGGGGTAATAGGAAATTGCAGAAGTGCGGCACTTGTATCAGAAAAAGGGTCGCTGGATTGGGTGTGTTTACCTCAGTTTGATTCATCTTCGGCATTTGCTAAGTTATTGGATCAGAGTAAGGGAGGAAGTTTCGAGATTTTACCCGAAAATGCAATAAGTATTACACAAGAGTATAGAAAAAATACGAATATATTAAAAACACGTTTTGAGTGTACTGATGGTGTTTTTGAGGTGTTGGATTTTATGCCCAGATATGTAACAGAGAAAAATGATTACTATATGCCTCCGGATGTAGTTCGCTTTTTTCGATTGATTTCTGGAAAACCAAAATTTCGAATTAAGTACAATCCAAGACTTGATTATGCCCGGAATGAAACCAAAAACAAGTTGTCGAGTGAAGGTTTTATTAAATCGTACACAACATCGGGAGATTATGATTCCTTATACTTATATACCAGTTTTAATTGCCACGATATTTTAAATCAGGAAGTAATTCTGCTTGAAAAAGATGAATTTTGCCAGGTGAGTTACAATCAGAAACTATTGGAGCAAACTCTTGATCGCGTTTATTTAAAATTGCAACGTACAAAAACATATTGGTTAAACTGGACTGAAAAAACAAAAGTATTGCCAATTTATAAGGAAGAAACGAATAGGAGTGCATTGGTGTTGAAGCTGTTAAGTTATCAGAAGAGTGGCGCTGTTCTGGCTGCTTTAACAACATCTTTACCCGAAACTATAGGAGAAGTGAGGAATTGGGATTATCGCTTTTGCTGGATTCGTGATGGCTCTATGGTTGTTAAAATATTGACTCAATTGGGGCATTTTAATGTTGCCAAACGTTATTTGAATTTTATTATGGATATAATTCCTGAAAAGAATGAAAAAATTCAGATCATGTATGGGATTAATGGGGAGAAAAAACTTTCGGAATATGAGTTGGAACACCTGGCAGGTTATGAAGGATCGAAACCGGTGCGTGTAGGAAATGCGGCCTACAAACAAAAGCAGAATGATATATATGGTATTCTACTTGATTTAATTCATCAGCATTTCGAAATGTTTGAGAATTCTCTTGATCATAGTGAGGAATTGTGGACAATTGTAAGGAGTATTGTAAAGGTTGTTGAAGAGAATTGGAAAAAGCCTGATAGAGGAATTTGGGAGATTCGCGGTAAAAGTCTCCATTTTACATTTAGTAAGGTGATGTGTTGGGTGGCTTTTGACCGCGCGGTTAAAATTGCTGATTTACTGAAGCGAGATTACTATGTTGGTCAATGGACTGTTTTGCGACATTCTGTTAAGGAAGATATCATGAAAAAGGCATGGTGCAAAAAGAAACAGGCATTTACTCAATATTATGGTTCCGAGGATATGGATGCTTCGGTATTACTAATGGAGAGTTATGGTTTTATTGATGCTAAGGATGAAAAATACAAATCAACAGTTTTATGCATTCAAAAGGAATTGGAGCATGATGGTTTGATGTATCGTTATAAAAATAAGGATGATTTTGGAACGCCTAAATCTGCATTTACAATATGTTCTTTTTGGCTTATTAATAGTTTGTATAAGATAGGTAAGAAGAAAGAGGCTAAAGAAAAGTTCGATAAACTATTGTCTTACTCCAATCATTTGGGATTGTTTGCTGAAGATATTGATTTTGTATCGAAACGGATGTTGGGTAATTTCCCTCAAGCCTATTCTCATCTTGCTATTATTGAAACGGCACTGAATTTTTCAAGTGGTAAATTCGATGATGAGGATAGTTTACTGGATCAGTTGAATAGTTAGAAACTGTTTAAAATATTTCTTTAAAGAGCATCAAAGCTAAACAATATGGCTTTGGTGTTTTTTTATGGTGTAATTCGAACTAAAATAGTATTGTTTCCACATAAAACCAATGATTTCTTTTAGGGTATTATTGTCATGATTAATAAGTTCTAATTCCTTTTTAAGAGAATCAATCTGTTTTTTATTAGCATCAATTTTTTTTGAAGTTTATCTGTTTTTGGATGATAATGTTCAATATCAAGCTCGTTTGCCACAGCCTGAAATATATTTTCTTTCAGAGCCTCACATATGCCAAAGCCACTCTACCTGCATTGTGGGGCGATCCAACATTTGATGTGCAGAAACAGGACGCATGAGAATATGTGTAACCAAATGGACTTTAGTCTTGGCTATAAAACTAAATGGCATAAAAACTAAAACAGTAAGTATAAAGGATAATACATTTAGGGAAATAATTAAAAATGATAGCATTAATGTAAAAAGGTTGTCTTAACAGACAGCCTTTAAGAAATGTATATGGGAATGTGATTATTTCACCAATAGCTTCCCTTTGTAAATTTTCTCGCCTGCCAGATTAATAATATGTACTCCCGGTTTAAGTTGTTCTCTATTAATAATCACATTGTTTCCGGTAATGTTTTCAATAATCCGGACAACTCTACCACTTGCATCAACAACAACTAATCTGTATTTCTGATTTGTCTTATTTGGGAAGACTACGTTTGATTTGTAAACCATTGGGTTGGGGTAGATAATTAGTTTTTCAACTTCTTCTCCCAGTTCATTAATTGCAGTAGCAATTTCAACTGTTATATAATTTTCTTTGATGCTGGTATTTGTAGTCCCATTTCCCCCTCTTACAGTTAATGCTACATCATAAGTTCCAGCTTCATTATAGGAGACTGTAGGATTTTGCGTCGTATTATCGTCGCTTGTACCACCTTCAAAACTCCATTCCCAGGATGCAATTTCGCCTGTTGATAAATCAGTAAAGCTAATATTATCGTCGGTTGTTGTGCTGGTTGAATTTACTGTGAAATCGGACATTAACGGAGGTACAACCTCTTCCTCGTAGCCAACCAATGCTTTAATCGCTAATGCTGAATTTGCAGCATAGATACTTCCATCCGAAAAACTTTTCCATTCACCATCATAGGTGAGGAAGGCCGAATTGTCCCAAGTAATATCTCCATCTATAGGAAGATGCCAAACAGCAAATGTATCAACCGGATTTTCGTAAAAGACTTCGTAACCAACAAAAAAGCTTGAGTTAACTTCTATAGGAGTGTCAAGAACAATTTCATTAAATTGCCGTGCCTGCAATTCA
>JAESUW010000069.1 GCA_016760525.1 Labilibaculum sp. | reverse complement strand
AGAAATGAATTACAAATTGAAAGGAGATAATTATGATGCTTCTTTCGACTGTGTGGTGGCTAAAATGTGTAACCTAAAGGAGATTACTGTTGCAAACGGAGAAATGACTGGAGCGATGACGTTCATTGTAAATGCGGTTGAATATTTTATTCCTCTTGGCGACTTGGTCAACCTTGAGGAAGAGTTGAAGAAAATGGAAGATGAGTTGAAATATACCAAAGGCTTTCTTATTTCAGTTCAAAAGAAAATGAGCAACGAGCGTTTTGTCAACAATGCACCAGCTAAAGTCATCGAAATAGAGAAAAAGAAAATGGCCGATGCCGAAGCTAAAATTAAAGTTTTAGAAGATCGCATTGCCAGTATGAAGTAAGAAGAGATTAATTTTTAGTATATAAATGCCGTTTCATTTGTTTGGAACGGCATTTTTTTTCCATTTATAGGTTGCCAACTATATTTATTTTAATATTTTTCTTTGCAAACGGTTGAAGTTTCTAGTCTGTTAGATTATTAGAGAAATAATTCTTTAATTTGTAGCGGATAAAAGAATCCGAAACTCCAAAATAGATATTGGATGAGGAAAATATAGGCTGACTGGCTTGATTATAGTACTAAATAGTAAAGAAAATAATGGATACAATAAAGCACATCCCTGAAAATGGAAAAACCAGAATTGTAATTATTGGCGGCGGTTTTGCCGGTTTAAAACTTGCACGAAAACTCATAAAAACTAAATATCAGGTGGTTTTAATTGATAAGAATAACTTTCATCAGTTTCAACCTTTATTTTATCAGGTGGCAACCTCTGGTTTGGAGCCAAGTTCTATTGCTTTTCCATTGCGAAAGATTTTTCAGAAGAGAAAAAACATTCATTTTAGGATGGCCGAATTGTTGGAGGTACATCCAAATGTGAAAGAAATAGATACAAGTCTGGGATCCTTGAAATACGATTATTTGGTGTTGGCTACCGGTGTCGACACTAATTATTTTGGAAATAAGAACATCGAGGAGTTTGGGATTCCTATGAAATCGGTGTCCGAAGCAATTTTTCTTCGCAATTCAATTCTTCGCAACTACGAAAAGGCTCTGAATGAATCTGATCCGCAAAAGGCGGCGAATTATATGAATATTGTTTTGGTAGGAGGTGGCCCTACCGGTGTTGAGTTGGCGGGTGCTCTTGTCGAAATGAAAAATGAGATACTGCCAAAGGATTATCCGGAGCTTGATTTTTCTTTAATGAATGTTTATTTATTTGAGGCATCGAACAGATTGTTGAGCGGTATGTCTGAGGAAGCATCCGCGAAAGCGAAAGGATATTTGGAAAAGTTGGGTGTAATTGTGAAAACGGAGGCTCGGGTTGCCGATTACGATGGACTCAAAATCAGTTTGGCTGATGGACAAGAATTTTATTCCTACGCTTTGGTTTGGGCTGCGGGAGTTGTTGCGAATCCTATTAAAGGAATTTCGGAGATTGCTTCAACTAAAGGAGGCAGGCTTCGGGTTGACATGTGCAATAAGGTAAGTGGCTTAAATAATGTTTACGCCATTGGAGATATCGCTTTTCAACAGGAAGGTGATTATAAGAATGGACACCCTCAGGTGGCTCAGGTTGGTTTGCAGCAGGCTGCAGTTTTGGGTGAAAATCTTATAAATATCCAACAAGGAAAAGGAATGAAACCATTTCATTATAAGGATAGAGGATCTTTGGCAACAATAGGTAAGAATTTAGCTGTAGCTGATTTACCAGGAATTAAAACGCAAGGTTTTCTGGCCTGGATACTTTGGTTGTTTGTTCATTTAATGGCAATTGTTGGTGTAAAAAACAGATTCTTTATCTTGGTTAATTGGGTTTGGAATTATTGGACTTCTGATCAATCATTACGTGTTTTAATACGACCGGATAAACGGAGTTTTACCGATAGAGCTTCAAAAAAGCACAAGGTTAAAAAAACAATTAATTTGAATTAGGAAGACTGAAGGCATCAATTTCACTGAGGATTGGTGCTTTTCTCATTTTTGGCACAGGCTTTGCAACTATTCAGTCAAAGTATACCGGTACTTGATTTTAAAAGATTCGTCCTCACCATAGGATGACGATATTAAAAAGCCATTTAGGAGTGTAATAGAGTAATTGAATTTCATCCTGCACGAAAGAATCAACTGGCTAAAACATTAAAAAATAAGCACCATGAGAAAGTCTATATTATATAAGTTGACAGCCAGTATAGTATTGGTTTCAGCCATCGCAGTTTCTTCTACAAGTGTTTCAGCTCAGCGCAGATCAAATCAAAATAATAAGCAACTTTACGAAGAGCCTAACAAATCAACTCGTTTGAGAGATTCCGATCGAAAAGAGAAATACAATAAGAGTTCTTACTCGAATCGCTCAAATCATACTTGTAATGCTGCTTCGAAGAAGTATAAGAGACAAAATACGCATTATAAGAATGATCGTTCAAACAAAGGCTCTTCTAGTCATATCAGACATGCAGACGCTTATAATTATAAGAAGCATAGAAGTCACAATCAGGGTTCTTACGTTCGTAAATCTTATTATTCTTCAGGTGATAGATACAGAAGCTATCGATATGCAAAATCTGTTCATCCCCACCATTCATACAAGCATTTTTACAATGATCATGGACACAATTGTTATCGTCACAACCGTTACGGAAATGTAGTTTTAAGATTTGCCGTTGCTCCGCTTGTAATCCGACATACTTACGGGGATTACTTTTACTCCGATGGAGATTATTATAGATTCTATCCGGAAGTTGGATATGTTAGAGTTGATGCTCCAAATTCTTTGTATTTCTCATACGTACCTGATAATTGTCAAAGGGTTTCGCATCGTGGAGGCGAGTATTATACAAATGGTGATATGTGTTTTGTGAAAAGTAGAAGGGGATTTAGGTTAGTAAATACTCCTTCAGGAATACATTTATCAGTAAGATTTTAGACTAAAGATTTAAACACCCACAATGCTTAACAGTACTGAAACGGACTGCTAATTTAAAAATCAAAAATAAAGGGGTGTGGTTGCGTAAAAAGACCAATTTCGGTCTGAAAAAACGCAAAACCACATCCTTTCTGTGTGAAAAATGACGTTTTAAGGCCTGGCGGTTGAAAATGGGGTATTCTTCAATGCAATGTTTTTCTTTCGTATTTGGACTGGATCAATTAAGGGAGTAAAGAGATGAAAAGTGAATCTTATTTTGCTTGGGTGTATTCGTTTTAGGGGGTGCTGTGAAAAATTAGATTTTTATTGCCCGAAAACGTTTTCGTAAATCTGTTGCAGAACAGTTTTTTAGTTCAGGAATAAAAGCCGGTTTGTGTTCTGTGTGTGCCGATTTTATTGAGTTTTTAGCTTTGTTTGCTTGCGGTTCTAAATTTTGATTTCTGTTAGGAAATTCGCTTGAAACTCGGCTATTTTATCTCTCAATAACAAACGATAACAACACACAAATTAAAACACGCGTATTATGATAAGGGATGAATATTTAATGGATCCGAATAAATTGGTTCAATTCCTTCAAAAACCAAGCTATGAATTCACAAAAGAGGATTTGATTCGATATATAGCAGAGAATGGAGTTAAGATGATTAATTTCCGTTACGTTGCTGAAGATGGAAAGCTAAAAACGCTAAATTTTATTATAACGGGTAAAGTTCATTTGGATAGTATTTTATCTTCCGGAGAGCGTGTAGATGGATCTAGCTTGTTCTCCTATATTGGAGCAGGTTCAAGTGACTTGTATGTAATCCCTCGATTTAAGACAGCATTCCTAAACCCGTTTTCAGAAGTTCCATGTCTGGATATTCTTTGTTCATTTTATAATGCTGAAGGAAAACCATTAGAAAGTGCTCCCGAATACATTCTAAAAAAGGCACATGATGCATTTAGAAAATCTACTGGTCTTACATTTAAGGCAATGGGTGAACTGGAGTATTACATTAAAAGTCCAAATCATACATTGTATTCAGATGTTGATCAAAAAGGATATCATAGTTCTCAACCATTCACAAAGTGGGAGAACTTGCGACGAGAGGCAATGGTATTAATTGCTCAGTGTGGTGGTAAAATAAAGTATGGGCACTCCGAGGTTGGGAACTTTTCAACGGGCGATGATGGTTTTGAGCAACACGAAATTGAATTTTTGCCAGTTGAGGCTGAAGATGCAGTTGATCAGTTGATTGTTGCAAAATGGATAGTGAGAATGTTGGCGGCTCGCGAAAATGCATTGGTGAGTTGGGCGCCAAAAATTACTGTTGGTAAAGCTGGTAGTGGCTTGCATATTCATATGTTGGTAGAGAAAGATGGCAAAAACATTTGCATTGAAGATGGAAAGCTGAGTGATACTGCAAAGAAGATGATTGCTGGTATAATGAAACTTTCAGGAGCTTTAACTGCTTTTGGAAATACGATACCTACTTCTTATTTGCGTTTGGTTCCACATCAGGAAGCTCCTACTTACGTTTGTTGGGGAGATCGCAACCGATCCGTTTTAGTGCGTGTTCCTCTTGGTTGGCTTGGTGTTGCAGATATGATTAAAAGTGTGAATCCACTCGAACCAACAGATGCACGGAATTTTACCGGTAAGCAAACTTTTGAGTTTAGGGTGCCGGATGGTTCTGCAGATATTTATTCTTTAATGGCCGGGTTGATTGTTGCAGGTCAATATGGATTAGAGATGGAGAACGGCTTACAAGTGGCGGATGAATTGTATGCAGATGTTGATATTTTTGCGCCGCATTACAAGGAGAAATTAGATAGTTTGGAGCAATTGCCAACTTGTTGTTGGGAAAGTGCTGATTGTTTGCTTGAACAAAGAGAGGTTTTTGAGCAAAATGGTGTTTTTCCAAAAGGAACACTTGATGCAGTTGTGAAAAATTTAAAGTTATATGAAGATAATGGGTTAAATGACCGAATTCTTGGTAATGTAGATAAGATTATGGCAATTGTGGATGAGTACATTCACTGCATGTAAATTTTATAAGTCTTGGATTCAGTCCTTTTGGATATGGGCGAGTCTGATTTAAAATTTCGAAAGAAGATCAGGTTTTTTATATGGGGTGGTCCCGCAACGAAAGTTGCGGGACTTTTTTTATGTTTTTCTTTATTCTTTGTACGCAAAGGAATAGGATTCGTCGTGCTGAGATATGTCTAAACCTTTTGCTTCAGAGTATTCAGATACTCTTAGTGTAACAAATTTGTTGGTTATCCAATATAGAATGTACGACCCTCCGAAAGTAAAGACTCCAACAATCACTAATGCTAGTAGATGCATGAAAAATGTTTTGTATTCTCCGTGTATTAGTCCTACATCACGTGCAAACACCGAAGTTAAAATCATTCCGGTAATTCCTCCCATTCCGTGAGCTGGAAATACGTCAAGCGTATCATCAAGAGATGTTTTTCCTTGTAATGTAATTGCGTAATTACTTACAATAGATGCAATAACTCCAATTGTGATTGATGCTCCTACGGTTACAAATCCAGCAGCAGGTGTGATGGCTACAAGTCCAACAACCAGACCAATAGCGGCTCCTAGTCCTGAAGGTTTATGACCTCTGGCACCATCAAGGAAAATCCAGGTTAGCATGGCGGCGGCTGATGCCGTATTTGTATTTAGTAAGGCCAATACAGCTGTTGATGAGGCTTCCAGAGCCGATCCTGCATTAAATCCAAACCATCCAAACCAAAGCATACCTGCTCCAAGAAGTACGAATGGAATATTTGCGCGTTTTTCGTTGAATTTTGATTTTGTTCGTTTGCCTAAAAACATTGCTCCGGCAAGTGCTGCGAAACCAGCAGACATGTGAACTACTGTTCCTCCTGCAAAATCCAATACGCCCATATTACGAAGAAATCCGTTTGGATGCCAGGTCCAGTGTGCAAGTGGTGCGTATATAAATATGGTGAAAAGGCTAATGAAAATCATATAAGCTCTAAACCTTACCCTTCCTGCGAAAGATCCTGTTATTAAAGCGGGTGTAATAATTGCAAATTTTAACTGAAATAAGGCAAAAAGTGCGAATGGAATAGTTGGTGCCAGTTCGGGGTTGGTAGAACCGCCAACATTTTTAAACATGAGATAGGTGAGTGGGTTTCCAACAAGGCCGAATCCTTCCGGGCCAATGCTGTCTCCAAAAGCAAGGCTAAAGCCAATAACTACCCATATCATACTTACAATTCCCATTGCTACAAAGCTTTGAAGAATAGTTGATATAATGTTTCGAGGATCTACCATACCTCCGTAAAAGAATGCAAGTCCGGGAGTCATGAGAAGAACCAGGGCAGTTGAGGTTAGCATCCATGCGACATCTCCTGAAACTATATTTGGGTCGCTTACACCGAATTCACCACTAGGAACAAATACTCCAACAATCGACACTACAATAAGTAGCAAGAAGGCATAAAGCCACTTTTTACTGTTTTTCATCACAATAATGATTTAAAAAAATGTACAAAATCCGGTTGGTGTGATTATGGATTGTAGTCCGTCAAATATTACGCTTCGGCGTCAAAAATAGTATAAAAATAACAAACCACCTAATTTGAAATGGGGGTGTCTCGCTTTAAAGATTGTTTTTTTTCAAGAAGCACCCCTCGTTTGTCTTTGTGGTTTTTTTGATTTTGTAATGTGGGAGAATTGTTGTTTGAATAAAGAGGGGAGTGTTCAAAAAGTAAAGGCTCCAAATATCTTGGAGCCTTTTACTTTAATTTTTTTCAATTCGTAATTGATGAACAACGAATTTTCCAGTATTGCTTTTCAGAAGGAAATTGACTCGAAAGTTACCTTTTTTAGTAAGTAAGCTACCAATAACATAGCGAGCTTCAGGTTTTCCACCAACATGTTTCTTGTTAAAACCAGTAGGAGGAAATTCTCTAAAGAATTTTGCCATAATTTGTTTTGCTTGCGATTTGCTATAAATAGCTTCCTTATCTTGAATCGTTAATTGAATACGATCTCCAAAGAAATTTGACAAGCTAATACTATTACCTTGTTTAAATGCAGTTATCAATTTTTGAGGTAAATCGCCCTGGTTTTGAGAAACTCCTGATGAGGAACAAACTAAAAGGAAGAATATTCCTGCAAATATGTATTTTATAAATCTCATATGAATAATTTTCAACTTAATATCATATACCTTTACACAAATACTGTGCGAAAAATACATCGCAAGTTAAAAAAATCTGAATTTCTTTTACTTAATTAAGAAAAGAATTGATAATTATGATGTGTTTAATCGTATTTGGCAGTATTGTTACGTACCCTAATCAGGGTGGTAAACTCCTGGTATAAAGCTGTATGTGGGTAGTCTTATTGAGATTGAAGATTCGCTTGCTGAATTTGCAATCTGGAAAATGAATAAGAAAGTTTAAAATTGAAATTTCTAAATAAATGAAAATTGTTCTTTTAGTAATTGGGAAGACAGATAAGGATTTTGTGAAAAATGGAATTGAGGAATATAAAAAACGCTTGGTACATTACCTCCCGTTCGAAATAAAAATAATACCTGATATAAAAAACACAAAGAACCTTTCTGAAAATCAACAGAAACAAAAAGAAGGAGTTTTAATTTTAGACAAGATAAAATCTGGAGATACCTTAATGTTACTTGATGAGGGTGGAAAAGAATTTTCGTCGGTAGCTTTTTCCAAATTTATTGAACAGAAAATGATTGGGGGAACCAAAAATTTAGTTTTTACAATTGGTGGCCCTTACGGTTTTTCCGATGAGGTATATAAAAAAGCACAAGGAAAGGTTTCTCTATCGAAAATGACTTTTTCTCATCAGATGATTCGAATGATTTTTACAGAGCAATTGTATCGGGCCATGACTATTATTAAAGGTGAGCCTTACCATCACGTTTGACGCTTTGAACTAATTATGCTAATTTGTGAGGTGTTTAGCATGAATTTTGTATCAGCAATAAAACATTTCAAAACGACCCAAATTGAAAAATAAATTTCTCAAATACATTCCGGCGATTCTTGCGCTGGTATTTCTTCTGTTAGCTGTTTCTACAGAATATTATTTTAGGCAAAATGATCGTCTTGCAAAGGTGGCTGGTCATACACAGCAGGTATTCGAGAAAAAAGAAAAATTACTTAAAAAAGATCTGGGTGAACTGCAGAGTGCCGTTTCCGGGCAGAATGGAGTCCTTCTAAAATACAATAACTTTTCCGAGTTTGAGAAGGATCTGAAAAAAGATGGCTTTGTATTACTCGGATATAAACAAGATAGTTTGTTGTTTTGGAGTGATAATTCATTTTTGATACCAAAGAAAAAATTTCTTGATAAAGAGAATTCACTGGTTGTTCGGCTAGAGGATGGGTTTTATTTTATGCAGAAACAAAAGATGGATTCTATTGATTTGTATGGATTCCTTCTTCTTAAAAAGATCTATCCCTATCAGAATAAATTTTTGAAAAATCATTTCGGACCTGATTTCATCATTCCTGCATCATTTGAGATTTCGCAGAATTCAAAAATTGGAGCTCCGGTTTATAATCCAAATGGAAAATTTCTATTTTCATTATTGGATACTAACGATGGCTTTGGTGCCAGAAGAGGCCAAAATGGAGTAGGGGTGTTGTATTTGTTAGCAATTCTGTCTGGTTTATTTTTCATCAGTGTTTTATTGAGGGGGCTGAAGGATCTGAAACTGGGACTCTCAGCATTTTTGGTATGGGGCGTAAGTTTGGTGCTTATTCGGTACTTTATGCTTTTGTGGGGATTTCCCAGCGTTTTTTCAGATTTGGAGATTTTCTCACCCGTTTTATTTGCGAGTTCATTCTTCTTTCCATCATTAGGCGATTTTGTAATCAATTCGTTCTTCCTGTTTGTATTTGTATATACTTATTCCAGATTCTTACTGAAGAATCAATTTTTTAAGCCACAAAAGCCGTATCAGGTTGCAGCATGGATTTTTGTGCATCTAATTTTTTTTTACCTCTTGTATTTTGTAGTAGAGAATCAATTTGAAAGCTTAATTTTAGATTCTAGCTTTAGTTTGCAGATGTTTGTGTTTCAGGATAATGGATTTTTCGTTTTTGTAGGATTTACAATCTTAATTTTCCTGTTTTATACCTTAGGTCAAATTGCGAACTTATTAGGAATAATTGCAAGGGATTGTTGGACTCTAAAAATGTATTTGATTGCTGTTATTCCTATGTCTATCTTCTTAAGTTCCATTATTTATTTTTGGAATCCTGCTAAGACAGATATCATTAACTGGCTTTTTCCAATTCTACTCGTTTTGGTTTTAGGATTGTTAAATTATCAGAAGGAAAAGGAAGGAAGGTATTCTCTTTATGTAATTTTGCTTTTAGGAGTTTCGATATTTGTTACCAATCGAATTAACTTTTTCTCTAGTCAGAAGGAGAAACAGGACAGGCAAGTGGCAGCAATGAATCTGTCTACCGAATATGATCCAACCTCTGAAACTTTTTTGCTCGAGATTCAAAATAAGCTTGATCAGGATTCAATATTGAAAGATTTGTGCAAACGTCCTTTTAGAAAAGAATATGAAATCGCAGATTATATTCAAAATAAATACTTTACAGGATTCTGGGAGCAATATCATCTTCAGGTTACGATATGTAGTAGTACGGATGATCTAAATATTGAACCTGATGATCAAATCAGAAACTGTTTTGAGTTTTTTGAAGAAATGATCCTTACAACAGGAGAACCTATTCCGAATAGTAATTTCTACTATTTGAACGAGTTTGATGGTATGGTTTCTTATTTAGGTGTTATTTCTAATCCAACACATCGGCTAAATGAGGTTAAGATTTATTTGCGTCTCGATTCTAAGATTGGCGACGAAGGCCTGGGGTACCCAGATTTATTGCTTGATGAGAGAGTGGATTTGCGCCCGGTTAGTAATGACTACTCCTATGGAAAGTATCAAAACGGGAAGCTGATAGCCTCTTCGGGTAAGTTCAATTATTTTATGAGTGATTCCGGTTTCGGCAAAAATTCTGCAAATTTATTTTGGAAACAAATTGATGAGTATGACCATTTGATATATAAGTTTGATAATAATGCTGTTGTACTTAGTTGTCCTTCTGTTTCGTGGTACAACAAGGTGATCACCATTCCGTACGTTTTCCTTCTCTTTTATGTCTTTGGTTTTTTGATATGGATACTTGAGAAAATTTCTAGTAAATTCAGAATTAATTTAAGTTTTAAATACCGAATTCAATATTCTATTATTGGTTTATTAATGCTGTTTTTCTTACTGTTGGGTGGAGGTACAGTGTATTATAACATCAACCAGGCAAGCGAGTCAAATAATAAAAACCTGCAGGAGAAATTGCAGTTAGTAAAGCGGGAGGTTATTGGTACACTGTCCGATAATAATTCAAAACAGAAAGGTGTAATTACTGATCAGTTAAGGCAATTGTCTAATTTGATTTTTGCTGATATTCATTTGTATAATTTGTCTGGAAAATTGATTGCTACCTCAAGACCGGAGATATTTGAGGAAAAGCTTCAGGAAGAGAGAATGAATTTTGCCGCCTATTATCAACTATTCTTCAAGGAAAGAACCCACTTTATTCACAAGGAACAAATTGGGGAAATGTCTTATTTGTCAGCTTACGAGACTTTGGTTGACGAAAATAATGAAATCATTGCATTTGTGAATCTTCCATATTTTCTAAAAAGCAGGGAGTTGGAGAAAGAGATGTTTAATTTGATTCTCGCAGGAGTAAATCTGCATGTGTTGATGATATTGCTGGCTATTTTCCTTTCTGTTATTATATCCAATAAAATAACTTACCCCTTGCGCTTAATTCAGAATAGATTGAAAGCAACTCGTTTTGGTTCGTATGGAGAGCAAATTGAGTATTCGAAAAATGATGAGATAGGTAGTTTGGTGAAGGAGTACAATCAAATGCTTATAGAGCTTGAAGAGAGTGCTTCCCGCTTGGCTAAATCGGAAAGAGAATCGGCATGGCGGGAAATGGCAAAGCAAATTGCTCACGAAATAAAGAATCCTCTAACCCCAATGAAGTTGAGTATCCAGTTTTTACAGAAGCGTTACGAAGAGAAAACACCAAATTGGGAGGAACATTTTAATCGGGTAAGTAAAACATTAATTGAGCAAATAAATGCTTTGTCTTCTATTGCAACAGCATTTTCTAATTTTGCTAAAATGCCATCTGCTAAAAATGAAATTTTAAATTTGGTCGAAATTCTTGAGCATACAATTGATTTATTTAAAAATGATGATTTTGATTTGAAATTGGATTTGAATTCCATTGAAAAGGCAACTGTTTTTGTAGATAGGGAGCAATTTGTACGTGTTTTTGTGAATTTAATTAACAATGCGATCCAGTCCATTCCGGAAGAAACTCCAGCGCAGGTTGTAATTGAATTGGAGGAACTGGATTTGTATTATCAGATAAGTGTAATTGATAATGGTTCGGGAATTAATCCAGAGATAAAAGAGAAGTTGTTTTCTCCTAATTTCACTACAAAATCAAGTGGTATGGGTTTGGGTTTATCCATAGTGAAAAATATTGTTAAAAATGCCAAAGGAAGCATTTGGGTTGAATCTGAAAGAAATATTGGTTCTTGTTTTATTGTGCAAATTCCTAAATTAAAAGAGATATAAGATGATTGTAAAAATACTGGTAGATAACACTGCGAAAGAAGGTTTTGAGTTTGTTCATGGTTTTTCGGCTGTAGTTGAGGCTGATGAAAAAATCCTTTTTGATGTTGGTCCAAATTCCCTTTTTGCCGATAATGCGATTAAAATGGGAGTTGATCTGGATGAAATTAATACCGTTGTTTTGAGTCACGGGCATTGGGATCATGGTGATGGTTTGCAGTTTGTGTCAGGAAAAAGATTGATTACACATCCAGACTCATTTTCTCTTCGGTTCCGAAAGGAAAGCAAGACTTCCGTTGGTCTAAAGCAGACAAGAGAGGAGATTGCATTGCAATTTGAACTAAAGGAATCAAAATTACCTTTCTGGATCAGCGAAAATATGGTCTTTTTAGGTGAAATTCCACGTTTAAATGATTTTGAATCTCAATCCACAACTTTTTTATTAGGAGATGGTTCTCCTGATTTTGTAAAGGACGATTCTGCAATTGTTATTAAGAGCGAAAAAGGTTTAATCGTGATTAGCGGATGCGCTCATTCCGGCATATGTAATACCGTGGATTATGCGAAAAAAGTTTGTGGTGAGAATAAAGTTTATGCGGTATTGGGAGGCTTCCATTTAAAGAAAACAGATGATGTTTTTCAGAAAACGGTAGCCTTTTTCCAAAAAGAAAAATTGGAATTATTAGGAGCAACTCATTGCACAAGTTTTGCTGTGCAGAATGAGTTTAAAAAATATTTTAAGACGATAAACTTAGAAGCTGGAGTTGAGGTCGAATTGTGATTATTTTACTTCATCCATAGAGATAATATTGTGCAAAATTGCATATACAGTCAATCCCGAAACAGATTTAATTCCCAGTTTTTGTGTTATATTTTTGCGGTGTGTAACCACAGTATGAATACTGATAAATAGTTGATCGGCAATTTCTTTGTTGGTTAATCCTAAAGTAATATGTTTTAAGATGTTTTTCTCTCTGGAGCTAATTATTTCTGAATTTTTATCAGGAATAGAATTTTGGTTCTTTTTGGAAAGAATCTTTTGCATTAAATCCAGAATTGTATTTTGCCCATCCAGGTAATTAATATATCCATCTGCCTTCAATTTATCTTTAAGGTTTTTCTTGTCGGATAGTAAAACCAACGAAAGTTTATTTCCATTCACAAATTTTCTTTTTAAATCAGGGCAATCTGTTGGGAGCATATTCGGGTTTACAATGAGAATATCCGGTTTGTTCTTATTTACAAGTTTGCATACCTCATCTTTATTATCGATAAGTTGTATGATTTCAGAGTTCTCCAAATTTTGAAGAATCGAACGGAGTCCTTTTCGAATAATGCAGGAGTTTTCAGCAATTATAATGGTAGATCTAGCCATGTATGTAAGAGTTTAGAGCAGGTTTTTGATCGATTTTTCCATTAGAATAACTTTAGGTGTTAGTACTTTGTCTTCAATTCTGGAATGGTAGTTTAAATCTTCTTCTAGTTTAAACAGATCTTGAATAATTGTATGGTAAAGTGTACTGTTTGCCGGAGGAGTAAGATATTTGATCATGATAGTTTTTAAATCCATCAGTTTTTCTTCCACATCATCGTGTCCTTCCTCATATTTTTCAATGGAAAAGGCATTGAAAAGTTCTCGGTTTTTTTCAGAGAAGCTTTGAGTTTTAATAATCTCTTCCACAGCTAAAACATAAGGGAAAACAACATTTTCCTCATGCATAATATGTTCTGTAAGTTCAGATTTGTATCCCTCGAAAAAGTTTCTGATTAGCAGAATATATCTTTGATCTTCGGTATCTTCCGATTGTAATGAGATAATTTTTTGTTCAATTTCCAATATTTTCTCATTTAAATAGCTTGAATGCGTCATTTTTAAATAATCGACGATGTTCTTAACCGGAATGGTTTGAAGCTCTTCTTTTGGGAAATAATCTTTGTCGTGATAAGCGTTTACAAGCTGCAAAAAGAAGTTTAAATCGACCTTGTTTTCCTCGCAAACATCGGAAACGGTTTTGTCTCCAAATCCTAAATCAATTCCAAACCGATGTATGACCGGAATGAGCATGTAATTCAGTTGAATTACATCAGCCAGCTTCATATCTTTTTTAATGCGCATACTTTGTGTTTTTAATTAACCTAAATTAATAAAAAGTAGGAGATATCCGAAGAAAGTTGACCGGAATGCAATGGAAAACTGAAACCAAATGAAGTAATAACACTAAAATAACTTTATGGCAAAAGATTTTATGAATCTCAGATGGTTTCAGTTGTTGCCAGCCTGTTTTGTTGGTACAAAATTAGGTATTACTAAGTTGTTGGCAATACCTATTTGTTGGTATTATTTTTCGAAGTGGATGTTTTCCTTGATGTGGAGTATGCGGGATTTTGCGTATTCATATTTTAGATCATCTTTCTCGTTGGTCTGTTGAATAAACTTAGTGTAATAGGCCAGGGAATTATCTTTATTTTCCCCGAACTCTTCGTAGATTGTGGCAATTTCATAAAGAATATCAGGATTTGTGTTATCCATTTCGAAATGCTTTTTGTAGGATACTACGGCTTTTTTAAATTGTTGAGTTGCTTCATATGATTTAGCTAAAAACAAATGCATGGAAGCTTCAATTGGCGGTGTGATATAGAAAAGTGCATCTTCCAGAAATTTAATTCCCTTTTCGTGTTGATCCAGTCGTGCGTAACAAATTCCTGTGTGAAAATTAATTATCGGATCTTTCTCCAAACTTGGGCCACAATCAGTAAATGCTTTTAGTGCCGCTTCGTATTGACGGGTTTGCATGTAACAAATCCCTAATTGTCTGTTTTCGGGAGTCGATAATTTGTTGTTTGTTTTTAGTTCTTTTAAAATGGTTAAAGCGTTATCGTACCATTCCAAGCCAATCAGAACCTGAGCTTTTTTCTTTAGCAGCATGCTATTGTTTGGGAATGTATTTAATCCATTACTGATATAACCTAAAGCTTGTTGGTAAGCAGCCATTTCATACAATTGCTGAACGATATGAATTATTACAGATAAATCATTTGGATTAAGTTCATATGCTTTTATATATGAATCCAATGATCCGATAAAATTTTGCATTCTTCTTTTTAGACTCCCCATTTGTTTGTGGATGTTGGGATTTAAAGAATCTTGCTGGTTTAGTTTTGTGTAGATGTAAAGGCTTTGTTGATATTTATTTTGAACAGAATAAGTCTTGGCCAAAAGTAAATCTACGGAATAGTTGTTCGGGGTAAGTTGCTGTAATTTAACCAATTCTTGTTCGGCTTTTGGATAATTTCCCGAGGAATAAAAACAAGAACTTAAATTTAATAAGGTAGCTGTTGAATTAGGGTTTAGTTGTTTGGCTTTTGTGTAGTTGTTAATGGCTCTGTTGTTTTTATTGAGTTTCTGGTAGGCGTTCCCAAGTCGGAAATAGTACTTACTGTTTGCGCTGTCTTTTTTTAGCATGGCGTGAAGAAGAGGAATTGCCTCTGTATATTGTCCTGAAAACAGTAATTGATCTACTTTTTCTGTGTTTTGAGAAAAACTTGCTGAAATGTTAATTGTTATACTTAACAGAAGAAGAAGGGTGAATTGTTTCATGTTTTGGTTTTTATGATTAAAACATAAATATAACTAATTTTTTAGTTTTCAAAAATTATTTTCTTGTCAAGATAAAAAAAGCCGACTCAGTAAATCTGAATCGGCTAATGATTATGCTATGTGTAGCAATTTATTTTTTTCTCACTAAAATTTGCATCGGTACTCCGGTGAAATTCCAGTTTTTTCGAATCTGATTTTCGAGATATCTTCTGTAAGGATCTTTAATGTATTGAGGAAGATTACAATAGAAAGCAAAAGTTGGTGCGTGAGTTGGAAGTTGAGTTACATATTTTATTTTGATGAACTTTCCTTTCAAAGCAGGAGGATTAAGAGCTGCAATTGCTTTTTGCATTACTTTGTTTAGCTCCGATGTTGATATTTTTCGAATACGATTTTCGTGTACCTCAAGTGCTGATTCCAAAACGTTAATCAGTCGTTGCTTGGTAATTGCAGAGGTGAAAATAATTGGAACATCTTTAAAAGGTGCAATTCGATTTTTGATTTCATCCTCGAATTCTTTCATGGTATTGGTTTCTTTTTCAATCAAATCCCACTTGTTTATCATGATTACAACACCTTTACGGTTACTAATGATGATGTCGAGAATACTTAAATCCTGAGCTTCTACACCACGTGTTGCATCTAAAATCAATACACAAACATCGGCACTTTCAATCGTTCTGATTGATCGCATTACCGAATAGAATTCTAAATCTTCATGAACCTTTGGTTTCTTTCGAACTCCGGCAGTATCAAYCATGATAAAATCATGCCCGAATTTCTGAAAGCGGGTATGGATTGAATCTCTTGTTGTTCCTGCAACATCAGTYACAATGTTTCGRTCTATCCCAACCAAAGCATTTACTGTTGAKGATTTTCCTACATTAGGACGRCCAACAAATGCAATTCTTGGAAGAYYTTCATCATYATCGGGAGGTTTGATTTCAAAMCCATTTACCAATGCATCCARTAAATCTCCGGTTCCTGACCCATTAACAGCTGAAATAGGAWAAACTTSWTYACCAATTCCMATCGAATAGAATTCGTTWGCKGCAAAAGTTAATTCTGAGTTATCWGCTTTGTTTGCAAYCAAGTAAACTTTCTTTTTGGTTCTGCGAAGAATACTTGCAACAGCAGCGTCTAAATCTGTGATTCCGTGCTGTACATCTAAAACAAAAAGAATWGCATCRGCTTCATCAATGGCAAGCATGATCTGTTTRCGAATYTCTTCTTCAAAAAYATCATCMGAATTTGTAGCGTAACCTCCGGTATCAATTATCGAAAATTCAACACCATTCCAGTCCGATTTTCCATAATTACGATCACGGGTAACACCAGAAGTTTCGTTTACGATTGCTTTTCTTGTACCTGATAATCGATTAAAAAGTGTAGATTTTCCTACATTAGGTCTTCCTACGATTGCAACAATATTGCTCATTATTTTATTTTTCTAACGCAATCTCTGCGTGTAATTCGTATTCAACTTATTAAAATTCTAAAGATTTTTTTTTTGACATAGTATCAATCAGTACTTACTGATTGTATCCAAAATTCTTTAGCTGAGAGTCTTTGCTTCTCCAATCTTTTGCAACCTTAACGTATAGTTTTAAAAATATTTTTTTGCCAAAGAATTTTTCCATATCCAGACGGGCTTCTGTTCCAACTTTCTTTAAGGCTTTCCCTTGATGTCCAATGATGATTCCTTTTTGAGAAGTTCTTTCTACATTAATTACCGCCATAATGTGGATGATTTTTGGCTCATCTTTAAATTCTTCAACCACAACTTCTACTGAATATGGAATTTCTTTGTCATAATTGGTCAGTATTTTTTCTCTAATAATTTCATTTACAAAAAAACGGGATGGTTTATCTGTTAACTCGTCTTTAGCGAAAAAAGGAGGTCCTTCCGGCAAAAGTTCCAAGATGCGGTTGAACACATTGGGTACATTAAAATTCTCTGTTGCCGACATTGGGAATATTTCAGCCTTAGGAAGCGTTTCTTTCCATCTGTCAACCAGTTTATTTAATTTATCCTGATTAGTTAAATCAATTTTGTTGATCAGTAAAAGAACCGGAATGTCTGAGTTTTGAACCTTCTTAAGAAAATCTTCATTTTTATCAATTGTCTCAATTACGTCGGTAACATATAAAATTACGTCAGCATCAACCAGTGCAGAGGTCGAAAATTTCATCATCGACTCCTGAAGTTTATAGTTTGGCTGCAAAACTCCTGGTGTATCAGAGTACACAATCTGAAAATCATCGCCATTAACAATTCCTTTAATTCGGTGACGCGTAGTTTGTGATTTCGATGTAATAATCGATATGCGTTCCCCAACCAAATTATTCATTAAGGTTGATTTCCCCACGTTGGGATTTCCGATGATATTTACAAAACCTGATCTATGAGGCATATGTACTCCAATTTAGTGATTTAAAAATTTTTGCAAAGATAGTACAATTAATGCCATTTACGAAAATGTCTGCTATTCATTAAGATGGAATAGAAAATAGGATCAATATTTTTTGACAATACTTTGTTAAGACTTCGTACTAAAGTGACCTTTAGTACCCTATGTATTGATGGCTGTAATGATAAAGGTTTGAAAATAATTGACTTATAAATTAGCCTAATATCTCAGATCTAAAATCTAACGATCTATTATCAGGGAGAAGGTCAATCAGTATTTAAATATCTTTTTGCATACAGTTGCTTGTTTCGTATCTTTTCGGTTTTTAAAGGAAAGATCTTTAAAAGCCAGTATTGTATCTTTCTTATTATGTGTGCCTTAGGAGGATTGTTGTTTTTTTATTAAAAAAAAGTACTTTTTCATGACGTATTTTACACCCCAAAATTGTATTAACTAATACAAGAGAATTAATCGTTTTTTTATGAATAAGAATATCAACCCGGAAAATTTAATTGCACGTTTCTTGAATGGAGAGTTTTCGAGCGATGATGAATACAGACTAGAGGAGTGGGTGAAAGAAAATCTGGCAAATAAGAGGCTTTTCCTGGAAACAAAAGATATTTGGGATGCTACCCGGCAAAACGAAGATCATACCGAAAGACAATTGCTTTATTTTTATAAAAACCAGCTCAATACAACTCCAAAACGATTTCTTAAATATTGGGTGTGGGGAAGCAGTGTTGCTGCTGTGCTCTTAATTGGTTTGCTAATTGGTTCTTTATTGCCTGATTGGTATAAGGACTCAGGCAATCGTTTGCAGTCGTTTTCTGTACCGTTTGGCTCTCGCTCAGAAGTGGTTTTAATTGATGGTACAAAAGTTAAACTAAATTCGGGAAGCCTGCTTATTTTATCTGAAAACTATTCCGCTAAAAATAGAGAGCTCAGCTTAACCGGAGAAGCTTATTTCGACGTAACATCAGATAAAAAACATCCGTTTACCGTAAAAACAGATTTGTTTGACATTCATGTTACCGGTACTCGTTTTAATGTATCAAGCTATACTGATGATTCCTTTGCAGGTGCTACCTTGGCCGAAGGTATTATTAAAATTTATGTTGACAATCAGGTTGTTTGTCCAATGAATCCGGGAGAAAAAATCACATTTGATAAAAAAACAATGGCAGTTAATCTACAAAAAGTCAATGTTAAATCAGAATTAGCATGGATGGATGGGGATTTTATTTTCAGAGAGATACCATTTCCTGATTTAATTAAACGTCTGGAACGCTGGTACAATGTCAAAATATCTTACTCCGGAACCGATTTCGATAAGGTTCGTTATTCCGGTGGTTTTAAAAATGAAGAAACAATCTGGCAGGTTCTTGATGCTATAAAGTTAACCAGCCCAGTTGATTATAGAAAAAAAGATTTTAGGGAATTTGAATTAATATTTAAGCCTATGCCATAAAAGAAAAAGGGGGATGTCTCCACAACACCCCACCTTTAAAACAATCAAATTATTAA
>JAESUW010000068.1 GCA_016760525.1 Labilibaculum sp. | reverse complement strand
AAGCTTGTCGAAACATCTCATATTTATAGATTAAGATTCTTCGACTTCGCTCAGAATGACAATAGTGCGGTCTTTTTGCACAAGCTAAATAGTGATTGCCTACTCGCATAACATCTGCATGGCATATTATTGGCTTGTTTTGATTCTGAAATGGTATTACATTTGCCACTTACAAACACAGACAAGTAATACATTGCTTTTACTACATAAACAACAGGAACAATGAATATGGATATTGAAAATATAAAGTTAGAAGCCATACGGTTCGAAAAGGCAGGAGATTTTCGTTCTGCTTTAGAAAAGTACAAGGAGCTTGCTTTGGCAGATCAGGAAAATATTGAGGCTCTGTTTAAAATTGGAGAAATGCATCACCAGTTGGGCGAGTTGCCAAAAGCACTAAGTGCTTACATTCGGGTTGTCGATTTGCAAGCAGATCATAAAAAGGCAAACGTGAAAATAGAGATGATTAAATCGATAATGGATTATTACAATAAGGATATGATTAATCCATGATTTGCTGAGGATGTTCACAAATACAAAAGCCTGACAATTCACATTGTCAGGCTTTGTTGTAATGAAAATAAGGACTTAATATTGTTAAGCGTTTTGTATTTGTGTGGTTGCTCCCAGCTCTATTATTGCTTCCTCCATTATTGGTATTAAGTTTGTTTTTACGGTTGTGTTCAAGAGCGTGGCGAGCTTTCATTTTGTTATTCACTACTTTTTATTGCTCGTAGGTATATAATGCCTATTAATAATGCCAGACCAAAGCTTAATAATGTTCCTATTAGAATATATTCAGTAAGTTTTCTGTCTTTTGCACGAGATAAATCTCCAAATCGGAAAACGGATTTTGCAGCAATTAATAATCCAATGGCTGACCATTGGTTGAGTATTATAAAACCAAAAACAAAAAGTCGTTCAAGAATGCCAATGTACTTGCCTGCATGTTTTAATGAGTCGTTTGAGTTGTCTTCTAAGAGCCAGTAACTCATTATTAACTTCATGAATATTGCCGATACGTATGTTAAACATAGTATTGCTAATATGAGAATTAATGACTGGTCGGTGTATAGGATCTCAAAGTTTACTTTATATGGTTCGTAGATGTACACCAGTAATCCTATCACAGTTAAATGAGCAATTTGGTCCAGTATGAAGTATAGCTTTCCATGTTTATCGTCTTCTAAATTGAGTTTTACTAAATCAATGAGAAAATGACTTAGTATGATGGTAGTAACAATAGGCCAGTGAGTTATGTTGAATTCCAGTAATGCAGATGTAGTTAATAAATGGGTTAATAGATGATAGTAAAGAAACCGCGATTTTTGTTTTTTATGTTTTTTATCCAGAACCCATTTGTCTGGTTGGAAAACAAAATCACCAAGTACATGTGCTATTAACAGCTTCAGAGCAAGTTCTACCATAGGTTTGATAATTGAGTTTGATAAAATTTATTGATTTTTAAAATTTCTTCATATCCTCCTCTTTTTAAGGCTTCGCTAATGCTGCTTTGAGATTTTTTTAGAAGCTTTGCTATTTCTTTTTGATGCTTATTAGGATGTTCTATGCTTGTTTTTATTGCTTCAGAAACAATGTTGCTCCAGTTGTTGGCAGTTAGTAAAATAATGCTTAGCATTAAATTGATAGTGTTATCAAATTCTGAATTATTAGATCGTATTGCGAGAGTTTGTTTTTTTAATTTTTCAAAACATTCTCCTGAATTAACATAGGCTTCACCGTTGGATTCTGTTATCTTTTGAGCACTATACGTCTCTTCACCCAAGCCTAGTCCTATTCTAACATCATAGTTTTTGGTTTGTTTGATGCAGGCTTTAATATGGAAAGCTACTAATATGGCATCCTGAGGGGGGATTACAAGCTGAAAACTATCTCCTCTGTATATTTCCCATTGTTTGGGTTCCTTACCGTATTTTTGTAATATTGTTTTGAGTGATTCTAGCCACTGTAACACATTTCCTTCTCTAGAATTGATTATATCTCCTGTTATAATTGCTTTCATTAATTTTTTATTTCAAAGATATCTGATTTTAAACCGATATCCAATTAAATCGGCTTTAAAGCCGATTTGGCTTCAAATCGGGTCTATATCCGATATCCAATTAAATCGGATTCAGAGCGGATATAAAAATAAGTATATAGAACCTTCATTCTGAAGATAAATCTATATTAGTTAGGGTGTTGTTGGTGGCTTATCGGAAAGGATGTTCTTAACTGGGGGATATATAAAATTAATAAAATCTCTTAAGTAGAGTTTTTACAGTGTTTGAAAAAGGTGATGAATGAGGTAAATAAAAGAGGTTTTTATGTGGAAATTTTTATCGGTTACTCGATTCTCTCTCAATCAATTTTATAGGAAGCACTATCGTTTCCTGATGATTTCCGGTTTTGTTGGTGATAATATCAAGCAGAAGTTCGGTTGCTTTGGTGCCAACATCAAAGCCCGATTGCTCAATTGTTGTTAGCGAAGGGCTTACGTATTCCGAGAAGGGTTCATTGCTGAATCCAACAACAGCTAAATCTTCAGGAATTCGAAGTCCAATTTCTTTAGCGTAAAGAATAATGCTGAGTGCCGAAATATCGTTGGCCGCGAATATTGCATCCGGACGATTGGGTGAGTCCAGCAATTTTTTTGCACATGCTTTGCCGTCTTCGCGGGTTAACAAACTTTCAATAATCAGATCTTCTTCTATTTCAAAATTGTGCTTGCGCAGTGCTTTTAAGTATCCTTGCAAACGGTTAATGTAAATGTTTAAATGCTGCGGGCCGCCAATGTGCGCAATTCGTTGGCAACCTTTCGAAATTAGGTGTTCGGCAGCTATAAAGCCACCTTTAAAGTCATCAACTACTACCTGACTGGTTTCCAGTTCGTCACAAACCCGGTCGAAAAATACCAAAGGGATGTTTCTGTCGGTGAATGTTTTGTAATGCTCAAAGTTTTCAGTGTTGATTGCTATCGATGCAATTACTCCATCAACCCTGCTGGCAAAAAGAGTTTGCACACAATCGGATTCTCGGGCTTCCTGATCGTTCGATTGACAAATAATAACATTGTAACCTCTGGTTCGGGCCAATTCTTCAATACCGGTTATTGCCGAAGAAAAGAAGTACCTGCTGATTCGGGGAATAATAACACCAATCGTTTTTGTGCAACTGGTGCGCAAATTAGATGCTAAGGCATTGGGCTGGTAGCCGAGTTGCTTCGCCATGTCGCGAACGGCTTTTTTTGTTTTGTCACTAATTCTGGAATTGTCGTTGAGA
The DNA here is from genome assembly GCA_016760525.1 of Labilibaculum sp. Lineage (GTDB taxonomy): Bacteria > Bacteroidota > Bacteroidia > Bacteroidales > Marinifilaceae > Labilibaculum. Next base: position 16,720 of record JAESUW010000068.1, on the reverse strand, counting down.
GCCCTTGATACAGTAGAACCAGATATGTTTAAAGCTTTTGCGATATCGTGTATTGTAATGTTACTCTCTTTTTTCATATTCTGCTTGTACAGGTTTTAATCCAATACAAAGATGCATATTATTTTTACATTTGTGCAATAAAAGCACAATAAAGGGTAATCGATTGCACGGGAGATTAATTTAACTCATTACTTTTTAGTGATTAAAAAGGTTCTGATAATCAGTGTTTACTGTGGGTTTGACACTTTGGATGTGAATGTATTATTAATTAAAAAAAATAAAAACAGACAATCGATTGCACAAATCAATTACATTTTATTACTTTGCATTAGGCAAACAGGTAAATTTTGCCGCGAATAAATATCAAAATAGATTGTACTAATTTATAAAAATAGAAACCATGGGTTTGAAATACGAAGAAAGATATGCAACTCATCCTGCTGATGCGAAGGCTTACGATACAACTCGATTACGAGATGAGTATTTGGTTCAGAATTTAATGGAAGAAGGAAACATTAACCTGACTTACTCACAGTACGATAGAATAATTGTAGGAGGTGTGGTTCCTGTAAAAGAAGCTTTGGTATTGGAAGCAATCGATCCTTTAAAGGCTGACTATTTCTTGGAAAGAAGAGAATTGGGTGTTGTGAATGTTGGTGGAAAAGGAAGTGTAAGTGTTGATGGTGTAGTTTATGAGTTGGACTATAAAGAGGCTCTTTATGTTGGAAAAGGAAATAAGGAAATCGTTTTTTCAAGTGCAGATGCCGCTTCTCCTGCTCACTTTTATTTAAATTCAGCTCCGGCACACGAGGTTTTTCCAAATGTAAAAGTAGGACGGGAAGATGCCATTGTTGTTGAGTTGGGCGATGCGGTAAATTCAAACCGAAGAACATTGCGCAAATTAATTGTTTCCGATACGATTAAAACAAATCAGCTGCAAATGGGAATGACAGAACTGCATCCTGGAAGTGTTTGGAATACAATGCCGGCTCATACCCACAGCAGAAGAATGGAAGCCTATTTTTATTTTGAAGTACCTAAAGGACAAGCTATTTGTCATTTTATGGGCGATCCTAAAGAAACCCGTCACATTTGGATGGCAAATGAGGAAGCTGTTTTCTCACCTACATGGTCAATTCACTCGGCAGCAGGAACAGGTAACTACACATTTATTTGGGGAATGGGTGGCGAAAATCTGGACTATGGCGATATGGACATTTGTCAGCCAGATGAATTGCGTTAGTAAAAATTAGGTTGTTGTATATAATTTAAGAAATAAGTTATGATTTTAGATTTATTTAAGTTGGACGGCAAGGTTGCTTTGGTAACCGGAGCTACTCATGGTATTGGAATGGCTATAGCAACAGCATTAGCTGAAGCAGGAGCTCAGATTGTTGTAAACGATATTTCGAAGGAAAATTTGGATAGAGGAATTGCTGATTACGCAAAAAAAGGCATTGATTGTAAAGGTTATATTTTTGATGTAACAGATGAGGCTGGTGTAATTGCGGGAGTTGCACAAATTGAAGAAGAAGTTGGACCGATTGATATTTTGGTTAACAACGCCGGTATTATTAAGCGTGTGCCAATGCAGGATATGGAAGTGAAAGATTACCGTCAGGTAATTGATATCGACTTGGTGGGGCCTTTTATTATGGGAAAATATGTTGGACGTAAAATGATTGAGCGCCGCGAAGGAAAAATCATCAATATTTGTTCGATGATGAGTGAGTTGGGACGTAATGACGTTTGCGCTTATGCATCGGCAAAAGGAGGTTTGAAAATGTTGACTAAAAATATGGCTACAGAGTGGGCAAAATATGGTATTCAGACCAATGGTATCGGTCCGGGATATTTTGCAACCGCACAAACTGAGGCTATCCGCAAAGACGGTCATCCTTTTAATGAGTTCATTATTAACAGAACACCTGCCGCACGTTGGGGAGATCCTGAAGACTTGGCTGGTACAGCGGTATTCCTTGCATCAAAAGCATCCGATTTTGTTAATGGACATATTGTTTATGTTGATGGTGGTATTTTGGCAACCATCGGTAAACCATCAAACGAAGAATAGTTGTTATACCAAATGGACTTTAGGCTTGGCTTAAAGCTAAATGGTATAATGCCGATGTATGTTGAATTGAGGCGTAGATGAGCTTGCGAATTTATGGTTCAAATGTACCGGAATGAAGAGTAGATCAGCGAAGCTAAACAACAATCGGTATTAGATAATATAGATTAGTAGTTAGGTAGAATATGAAGAGGAGCCTGGAATGGATTTCGCTGGGGAGTGAATTTATTCTCTTCTTATTCTTTTTTATCATCCGGTTCATTGATTTTCAAAATCTAAAATTTTGTGAAATGAAAAAATATTGTTTTGTTGTTGCCGTTTTAGCCAGCTTTTTAAGTGCATGTACTTCGTCGTCGGTTATCGAATTAAAAAATAATACGTCTCAGGCTCGAAAAGATGCACCTGTTGTAATTAGCAGGGCAGATATACAGAAATTAACTGGTGAAATTCCTGTCGGAAAATTACCTGTTGTTACTGATGAAAAAGGAACTGCTATTCCTTCACAGGTTGATGATTTAGACAGAGATGGAAAATGGGATGAAATAGCTTTGGTTTGTGATTTTGAAGCAAACGAAGTAAAAAAAATGAATGTGAATTTTGTGTCGCCTGAAAAAATGCCTGAATATACTATTCGTACCAATGTACGATTAGGAGTTGGTTCGATAGAGGAAGGCTTCGAAGGGACCGATCATGCAGTAAGTCCCAAAGGATATACAGGAATTCCTGTAATGTATCAGGCCGAAAGTGTGAGTTGGGAAAATGATGTAATGGGTTTTCGTAATTATTTTGATTGCCGAAATGCAAAGGATTTATTCGGAAAGTTAGAGCCTGAAATGATAATGGATAAAATAGGAACCAAGGAAAGTGTTAGTTATCATGAACTAAGCAGTTGGGGAATGGATGTTTTGCATGTTGGAACTTCATTGGGTTCAGGAGGTTTAGCTCTGTTTCATAATGATTCCTTATACCGTTTAGGCTCAACTGATCGGTTCGAATTTCAATTGGTAACAAAAGGACCGGTTCGTTCAATTTTTGAATTGAATTACAATGGATGGAGTGTGGATGGCAAAAGTCTAAGTGCACAAGAGAAAATTACGGTTTGGGCTGGCAAATATTGGTTTAAAAGTGATGTTACGGTAGGTGGATTGGATGAAGAAGCCGAATTGGCTGTTGGAATTGTGACCAGCTATTTGAAAGAGAAGAAACCATTTTCGTTTGCAGCAAACAATCAATTCGAGGCTGTTGCAACCCACGATATTCAATCATTGAATAATGATTGTTTGGCAATGGGAATTTTATTACCATCCGATAGTAAAGTAAGAGTTGGTGACGCTCCTGTTTTGAGTGAAGACGTAAATGGAAGTCGTTTCAACCAACCTGTAGGTTTGACACATTTTGTGACTCAAAAAATAAATAATAACAAAAGCGCAACTCACTACTTTTTTGCAGCCTGGGAGTTGGAAAATAAAAAGTGGGCAGAACAGGAAAATTTTGAAAATCTGATGAAAAATCAGGCTGACGAGTTAAGTTCACCTATTGCCGTAAGTATTAAATAAGTGTTTTTTACTGAACCAATTTTGTAAAAAAAAATGTGATTTAGTACCTTTTTATATTGGCTGGAATGAGCAATGTTGTATTCGTAAGAATATGATATTGCTTTTTTTATGCAATTGATATGTAATACCATTTTGTCTGCAAATTTACTCACTGGTATAAAGAACAAAGCTCTATCTGAAGTGGAAATTTCAGATAAAACTTTGTTGCGAAAATCATTTCATCTACTTTTTGATTGATTTACTCCACTTGTAAAATAAATCGGTCCAGGAGCTAACATGTCCTTTGTTAAAGCCAAAAGAAAAGCCGTGGCCTCCGGTCGAGAAGATATGCATCTCTGTAGAAACTCCATTGCTGATTAAGCTTTCGTACATCAATAAGCTGTTTTTTACAGGTACCGCATTGTCATCTGATGCATGAATCAGAAAAGTAGGTGGTGTATCGCTGGTAACCTGTAAGTCGTTGGAGAATTTATTGACTAATTTTTCATTTGGATTTTCGCCTAATAAATTTCGCTTCGATCCTTGATGTGTAATACCATTTTTCATGCTGATTACAGGATAAATGAGTGCCATAAAATCGGGACGGGCACTTTCTGAATCAATATCGTCAGTTGCAGGGTACATTAATTCATTATAATGCGTGCCAAGTGTTGAAGCCAGATGTCCACCGGCAGAAAAGCCCATTACACCTATTTCATTCTTATGGATGTTATACTTCTCCGCGTTAAATCGGATTATTCGTAAAGCTCTCATCGCATCCTGCAAAGGAGCTTTGTAAGCTTCAATAACCGACTGAGAATCTGGTAATCGATATTTTAGAACAAAGGCCGCAATTCCCTTTGAGTTTAACCATTTGGCCATGTCGGTACCTTCCGAGTCGTATGCTAAAATTTGATAACCACCGCCAGGGCAAATAAGAACCGCCTGACCGGTTGCATTTTTTTTGGCAGGGGTAAATACTTCTATTGTTGGTGTTTGTACTTTTGAAATCCGAACAACATCTGTAGCATTTATGATTTCGGATTCATTTGAAACTTTGTGGTTTGGTATCTCATTCGGCCAAAGAGGAATAATGCTCTTTTGAGCAAACATACTGAACGAATACACACTAATAAGTAGCAAGAGAAGGTACGTTTTTTTCATGATTTTCATTTTATTGATTTTGAAAATTCGATTATTTATTGATTTAAAATGATGTTTAAATTCGCATGAGCTTTTATTCGGTGGTAACCAACAGCAGTTTTAAATCGGTGTTGGTTCTGCTTTTGCCTTTCGCCATAAAAACGGCAGTAAAATAGTTTGAGTTTCCCAAATAAGATGTTGTAAATTTTTGCAATGAGTCAAGGTTTGTGAAATATTCTACTGTTGAACAAACCCCTATATCATGATCCGAAAAGAAAACGAACTGATCGTGATTATTTGGACCTTTGTATTTTGATACAATTGTATATTCAGATACAAGTCCTTCTGTAAATAAATTAAATATGGTATCCTTTATGCTTGGGTGTTTTGAGAAATATAGTTTGGAATCCTCAATTTTGTAGTATCGGTTGGCTTCATTAAAAAAATGGATAAACGAATTGTTATTTTTAATTGGGCCGGCGTAAATTGTATTTCCATCTTTTAAATCGGCAATGGATGTTTGGCTTGAAAAATAAATCTTAAATTCAGTATTGTATTTGTCGAATAAGGAGGTTAATTTTTGGCTGGCAACAGCTCCCATACCTGTCATATAAGTGTAATTGGCAGGTGAAAGATTGGTTTTAAACTGTGGATTTTTGTTACAGAATTGATAGAATTCCTCAATGCTATTGATTGAATAATCACGGTTCCATCCAAATGCTCCGGTAGCAGTGTTGCCCATTACACCAAAAGCATCACCAATAATTAGCTTCGGTTTTGTCTCATCCATTACAAACGAGTTCCATAAAGCAGGCGCTTTTTTTGGTATTTTACTAATTGCAAACAGCAATAAAGCAACAAATAGAATCCCGTAAGGAATGTATAAGGATAGCTTTATTTTTTTAATTGAATTTTCTTCGGCTCTTTTCATTGAAAACATCACTTGATACTGACCTTTTTCAATGCGCAGTAGGCAAGCATCTTCTTTGCCTTCGTTTTCGTAGTACTGAGCAATCTTTTTTCTGAGGTTATAGACATTAACCCGAACTCTGGGGCTGCTTTTTTCTGAGTTTTTCGATTCTCTAAAAAAATCAATTTCAATTAATTTTTCTTTCAGATCGGTACCTTTTATTGTTTCTTCGAACAGATAGGAAAGTAAAGAACTACTTGTTGGAGCTTTGGAAAACGTTTTACCATTCCTGATTTTCGCAATAATAAGTCGCTTATTATCTAAAGAGATATTCATTGATGAAGAGTTTTCTATTTTCAAGATTCGCTTGTAATAGTTAGTACTTTTAATGTCCTGGGCTTGGTGTTAACCGTTATAGGTACCGTTAAAGCAATGTTAAAGATAAACAAAATGCATGGAATCGTTTTATTTGTAATAAGGATTATTGAAAGCACAAATAATTTGAGCTTTTCGAATTATAAGAATGAATGATTTTCAAATTAAATAGTTATTAGAATGATGAAAAATGAAATTTTAGCGATCATCTGTTTCTTATTTATGTCAACAGTAGTTTTAGGACAACAAAGTACATTGACAAATGACGGAGCCTGGTGTTGGTTTTCTGCACCAAATGCAATTTACAAACACAATGGAAAGGCGGAAATTGTAACTGGTTGGGTCACTTCCGATGGATCGATTGAAGCCGCTACTCTAAATTTGAAAACTAAAAAGAGTTACATTCAAAGGGTAAGTCCAAAATTGGATAAAGACGATCATGCCAATCCTTCTTTTATTGAGTTGGATAACAAAGATGTATTGATGTTTTATGCCAGACATTTTGATAAGGCTGTGCGCATGAATAAATTGTTGGCAACTGGGGATTCCAAAGATTTTGGCCCAACTTCCTTTAAAGAGGTGTTTAGCGAGGAACAATTTAAATTGTATCCACGAAAGTGTGTTACTTATGCAAATCCCATAGCCTTAAAAAAGGAAAAGAACAGGTTGTTTTGTTTTGGTAGGTGGACCGGTTTTAAACCCAACATGATGTGGTCGGATAATAATGGTGAAACATTTAATCCGGCTCAGGTTTTTATTACGAATCAACCATTTAACGATGACAATCGCCCGTATGTTCGTTACTATTCCGATGGGAAATCTAAAATTCACATCATATTTACGGATGGTCATCCACGCAAGGAGAGCACAAATTCGGTTTATTATGCCTGTTACGAGAAGGGTGCATTCTGGAGAGCAGATGGAACAAAAATTTGCAATCTTGATCAGATCCCTTTTGAGCCTGAAGATGCATCGGTAGTTTATAAGGCAACCGAACAAGAGGGAAGAGCGTGGGTGTACGATATTTCTGCCGACAAAAAAGGGAATCCGGTTATTTTATACGCTCGTTACCCAAAAGAAACGGAACATTTATATCATTACGCTCAATATATAAAAGGGGAATGGATCGATAATGAGATTTGCAATGCCGGGAAATGGTTTCCTCAAACACCCGAAGGAGAAACCGAACGGGAACAGCATTATTCTGCAGGTTTAACTATTCATCCATTAAAGTCCAATACTGTTTACTTGTCAAGAGAGGTGAACGGAACCTTCGAAATTGAAAAAAGAACAACTCCTGATCATGGAAAAACCTGGGCTGTCACTCCTTTGACTCAAAATTCAAAATATGACAATGTGAGACCCATTGTTCCTGGAAACATGAAAAAAAAGGATAAAACAGTTGTGCTGTGGATGGTAAACGAGAAGTACATTCATTACACAAATTTTAAAACCAAAATTGAATATATTTTAGATTAAAAATCTTTAAAATACACAATAATGAAAATCATGAAATTTATATCCGTAGCAGTTATTGGGCTATTGCTTGGTGTTGGTAATTTGTCTGCACAAAGCAATTTTATTACCAATGTTAATGGTCGTACCCATCAAAGCCTGAACGGCAAGTGGAAGTACATTTTAGATCAGTATGAAACCGGACAGATCGGCTTTAGTCCTTTGTATAAAAACAGTAAAGCAAAATCGAAGAGCGATAGGGTAGAGTATAGTTTCGATAATGCACAAACCTTGTGGGTTCCGGGTTCATGGAATTCACAAAAAGAGGAGTTGTATTTGTATGAAGGAAGTATTTGGTTCAGAAAAACCTTTGCTTACCAAGCCAAGCATAAAAACTCCAGAATATTTATATATGTGGGGGCTGCAAACTATAAAACTACTTTTTCGTTTAATGGTAAAAAGCTGGGAGAGCACGAAGGTGGATTTACGCCTTTTAGTTTTGAAGTAACCGATTTACTAAAGGAAAAAGATAATTTTTTGATTTTAGGAGTTAGTAACCGAAGAGAGAAGGATTACATTCCGGCTATGGTAACCGATTGGTATAATCATGGAGGGATTACACGTGATGTGAAAATTGTTGAGGTTCCACAAACTTATATCGACGATTATACATTGGTATTGCAAAAGGAGTCGGTGGATAAAAAATCACGTCTGGTATATGGTTCTATTCAGTTGGCAGGCGCTGATTTTCCAGCTAAAGCAAATGTGGAAGTTCCTGAATTGGGTATCAATACATCAATTGTTATTGATGAAAAAGGAAGAGGTGAATTCTCTTTTACCTCCAAAAAAATGAGTTTGTGGTCACCTGAAAATCCTAAGCTTTACAATGTGATGTTAAAAGCAGGAGAAGATGAGATTACTGATAGAATTGGATTTAGAACGATAGAGACACGAGGAAAAGAAATCCTGTTAAATGGAAAGGCTGTTTTCCTTCGGGGAATTTCTATTCATGATGAAAATCCGATTCGAAGAGACAGAGCTCATTCAATGGATGATGCAGAGCTGTTATTGGCTTGGACAAAAGAAATGGGCTGTAATTTTGCCCGATTGGCGCATTACCCACATCAGGAAAATATTGTTCGTCTGGCCGATGAATTGGGAATCTTACTTTGGGAAGAACTGCCTTTGTATTGGGGAATTGATTGGAAGAATAAAGAGGTGTTGGAGAAAGCTAAAACTCAGTTTGGAGAGCTGATTCGAAGAGATAAAAATAGAGCTGCTACCATAATTTGGTCCATTGCAAATGAAACAGTACCAGGGAAAGCCCGAAATCACTTTTTAAGCGAAGTGGCTTCTTATGTGCGTTCACAGGACTGTACACGTTTGTTAAGTGCTGCCTGCAGAAAAGATGGAGCAGAAGATAATCCGGGGAACCATTATAAGGTAAGCGATCCGATTGCTAAAATTTTAGATATTGTAAGTTTTAATGAATACCAAGGATGGTATGGTGGTGCTCCGGAAACATGTCGTAACAAGGAATATACAATTGAATACAATAAGCCGGTAATTATTAGTGAGTTTGGCGGAGGTGCAATTGAAGGCTTTCATGCTGATAAGGAAACACGTTGGAGTGAAGAATACCAGGAGTATATGTATCAGGAGAATTTGGCAATGTTCGATAAAATTGATGGAGTAGTTGGATTAACACCATGGATTTTGGTTGATTTTATGACACCGCTTCGTCAATTGCCCGATGTGCAGGATGGCTGGAACAGAAAAGGATTAGTTTCGGAGTCGGGAGCAAAGAAAAAGGCTTTTTACATTATGCAGAACTACTATAAAAAGAAAAAAGAGCAGTACAAATAAAAACGGAGATCAGTTTGATATCAGTACTAAATAGGACTAAGGAGCGTTGATTTTTTTCAGCGCTCTTTTGTTGCAAATAGAATTATTTTACAAAATGATTTTCGATGTTAGCTGGTGTGAATCATGGGTATTGGATTGTTGTTGAGCCTATTAATGATGATGGTGAGAAAGATAATGTAAATTTGTAGTGTGAAATTAATGTAAAAATAAAATGGAAACTTATGTTTTGTTTTACGGAAATATGTGTGCCTTCATGTTTGATCATAAAAAAAGAGAAGTGTTGGGTTGGATTTGTTGATGAGGAAATGGTTCAGGCCGATTTATGCAAACAATACGAATTCAACTATCAGGATGCGGTTAAGATATTTGGAAACCCCTTTGCCAATAGGTTGTTTCCGAAGCAGGCAGGTAAAAAAAAAGAAGTGATAGCGTAGGTTGTTTCCGAATAGTTTACGCGAAATTGGAGCAGTGAAGTTTTGAGCATCGGAAGCACACTGAACCAGACTTCATCAAACTGCTAACTCCTAATACCATTTTACAAGCAAATTTACCCGCAGGTTTAATGCTGACAGCTATTAACTGCTGTGTTGCATTCGCTGTTTAGTAGAATAAGACAAAGTAGTCTTTTTATGTTGTTTGAAAAGCAGTTGCAAATTTTGTGATGTAAATGTTTTGTTAGCTAGTTTTAGTTTTGTACATTCGACAACATAATTCTTATTATTACAGATGAATTTGCAAATCCACTTATCGGCCAACGAACATCGCAACAAAAAAATTGTAGCCATTCAATTTGGATACAACACTGAAATTGTGAATTTATTAAAGCAGAATTTCCCTGTTGTTTGGAGTCAAACAAAAAAATGTTGGTGGATAGCCCGAAAAGATTTCGATTACCAGAAGTTTAAGGAGGTATTTTCAATTATTGCTGAAATAATTCTTCCTCCCCAAAAACAAAAAGATAAAAGTACAGAACAAATATTGCCCGTAAATTACCTTGAAAAACTGATTCGGGTAAGATATAGTGAAAGCACGATTAAAACTTATTCGAAATATTTTAAAGATTTTCAATTGGTATTTACAGATCATAATTTAGATGAACTGACTCCTGCGGATATCAATAATTATATTCTTGGTTTAATCGAAAAACAAAAGATGTCGGTTAGTCAACAAAACCAGAGGATTAACGCGATTAAGTTTTATTATGAGAAGGTACTTCGCAAAACGAAACAGTTTTATCAAATTGATCGCCCAAAGAAACACCGGTCACTACCCAAAATAATATCGGAACAAGAAATACTACAGATGCTGACTGTTACCAGCAAGCTTAAAAACAAAGCTGTACTGGCAACGATATATTCGGCAGGCTTGCGACGTGGCGAATTAATAAATTTACGCAAGCAAGATATTTGGTTCCATAAAAATTTATTATTTATAAAAGCCGGAAAAGGGAAAAAAGACAGAACGAGCATATTATCTGAAAGCTTAGCAATAGTTTTAAAAAAATATTTGGAAAGGTACAAGCCAAACTATTATCTTTTTGAGGGTAAGAACAGAGTGAAATATAATCCTGGCACAATTGTTAAAATTGTTATTAATGCAGGTAAATTAGCAAATGTTGAGAAGCATGTAATACCAAATGGACTTTAGGCTTGGCTATAATGCTAAATGGTATAATGCCGATGTATGTTGAGTTGAGGCGTAGATGAGCTTGCGAATTTATGGTTCAAACGAAACAACAATCGGTATAACACCACATATGTTACGACATTCTTTTGCCACACATTTATTAGAACAAGGAACCGATTTACGTTATATTCAAACGATACTAGGCCATGAATCGAGTAAAACTACAGAGATTTATACCCACGTAAGCAAAAAGTCTCTTGTAAAAATCAAGAGTCCACTGGACGTGATATTAGCCAATAACAACAAGAATAACAATAGCTTACACAAAACAACAGATAAGTGATATAAGACGCTATGCGTCTTATCCACTTGTTACCTGCAAGGCAAAGAAAGAGAAACAGCACAACATAAATTGAAAATATTGAAACGAGAATTTAAACATATAATTGGAAAATTGACTGACTGGAAAGATTTTGTTTTTGCCGACCTGCAGAAAAATAAAGCCTACGCACATTGCACACATTTGCAAATCGCACTGGCTGACCCACAAACCGAAATTTGCAAAAGAGTGCAATCTCCCACCACTACACTTCATTGATTATGGATTATCTAGGTATTCTAAAGCAAATATACAAACCAGAAATTGGTTCAATTTGGAAAGCTCCGAATATTATTTGGACGGGTAGTTTTGCGAAAAATAAAAACCCTGAAGATTATCATCCTTCAATTGTTGAAAAAGTGAAACAAGATGGAGTTTCTGTTCAACTTGCTCCAGGAACTACAAAAGAATATCAAAAAGGAAGTTGCGTTTTTAAGATAGATTTAAAGGAAGATGGAAAATACTCATTCTTTTTGTTGAAACTTTCAATGCCCTATATTATTGATGATTTATTAAATCTTGACAGAGGATGGAACGGTATTGATTCTCTAAATGAGAAGCAATTAAATGATTTCGAATGGCAAATTAAAATATGTAAAGGATGAAAAAAACAGAATACATAATTGAATTGGCTAAAGGGAATATGTCGCTTGATGGATATGATTACATTGTTTCATTAGTAAAGTACTATTTGAATAAATACAGTTGGCCAAAAACAATATTGGATGAGAATACAAATACGGATAAATATTGGAATGATGATGAAGTCCTCTCTTTCACGCAACAACTTCTTGTTTTCATACTAGAGAAAGGAAAATTAAAAAATTATCGTAAAATCCCTGAAAACTATATTGAATACTATTTTAAAACAATTATTGTTTCGTATGTAGCAAATAAAATTAAAGAGCATCAAAACAAATTGGGTCTAAGTTTTGACGATACAAAACGTGTCTCATTGGAAATACTAAATGACCTATATTTTAGTAGAAAAGTTAATAGTGATACTTTTTGGAATAAAGAAAACGTTTTTACAAATCCTGTAAATGATAATGAGACAATAAATGATATTGTATCAACTCTCCCGAAAATTCCAATTACCGAAAAAACAAAGCATTATAAACCTCGTGTTAAAACAGCACTCAATGATGTGTTTAGCCTAATTAATAGACCAATTAAGCAAAGTGTAATATTTAATCAGGTTTTCAGATTATTTGACCAATCTTCTTTTGCTGTAAATGATGATGAGCAACTTACAAATGAAATAAGAGAAGATATTGTTTCTCAAGCCATAGAGCAGATTGTCAGCAAAATTGAACAAATAGACATTCCTATTTACCTTGATTATTTTTTTAGTGATACAAAGAAGTCATTGAGCTTCATTGCAGAGAAATACAATCTACCTAAGAGCACTGCTCACTACAAAACAAATCAATTCACAAAGATTATTTCCGAAAGCTTAATCCCTGATAATGAGCAAGAGGGCGTTCGGTTTTTAGAAAATTTACACAAAACCTTGGACGAATTGAAATAATTAAGGTTTATTAATTGTAGAAGATAAATTCAAAACACAATGAACAATATAATTGATTTCTTACAAAGTCAATCTGAAAACGAGAATATTTCGGATAACTCGGTAAACAAAGGCAAACTTTCTAAATCATTTAATGATATTAAGAATGTTATAGTTTCATCTGAAGTTAAAGAAAAAAATATTTTTCAATTAAAGAGCAGACCTAAAACTAAGAAAGGTCAAATATGGCTTTGCAAGCAACAATATTTTGATGCATTTGGAAATAAAATTATCGGCAACTCTCCATATTTGGTTTTTGTAGTTAGTGATGTTGATAAATTTGCTAATGAAAATTTTATAAGAATACAACCAATCTCTCCATTTACAGAATTTACAGCAAATGATGAATTATTAATTAAAGATGATTCAGTTGTTGGATTTGATTTTATAATAGAGACTTGGAATGAACAACCTATTTTGACTGAATTGTTAGATGAGTTTGTAGGTAATTTAGTTATTGAAACTTTAAAGATTAATGAAACTGAGTTGAGTTTATCAGAAATTCAAAAAGAGTTTCGAAAAGCAGAAATAAGAAATACTGCATATTTAAGCCAATCAATAAAATCATTGATTGAATTTGAAGAATTAAGCGAAGAAAAAACAATATTTCTCAATATTGATAATTCAATTCATTTTCCGAAATCAGAAAGCAAAGAGACTAAAACGATAAGTTTATTTAATGAACCCAAACAAAATTATTCACTTGCTGCAAAAAAAGGAAAACTTAAGGACAGACTTACGACCCTTTTTGAAAAGACAATAGATGGTGTAGAAATAGAAATCAAAGTTGTTAAAGATGGTAAAAAATATATTCTAGCTATAAAGCAAGCTGAAAGTGTTGAAGTAAAAGATAATATAGGTAAGGTGTTAAAACAAACTACTCCAAATCTTTATGATGAATTAACAGGAGGGTTGTATTTTATTAGCATAAGAGGAATTGAAAACGAAATTAGAATAAGGTTAAAATAATATGGATAATAATTTGAGTACAGACAAACAATTAGTTTCGTCAATTAGAAATACTGAATGGATTGATTTAAGTACAGGACACAAGACCTTAAGGACTTCTATAGAAGAACAAATAAACAGTGCTTGTGTTGACAAGAATGATACTTCTCCAATAATGGTTAAAGGTGCATTTGGAATTGGAAAAACTGCGACTTTACATTATATGTTCCATTATGCTTGGACAATATTAGGGGTTCCTGCTTTTATGTTAAACTTAGAAGATATTATTGTTGAGATTAAAAAACATCTTGCAGATAATGATTTGGAAAAACTACCAAATAAAGATGTAAGCAAAGTAATAGGCGGTTTATTATCTGCACAAATTGAAATCTTGAAAAATTCAAACTCTGATGAAATCGAAGGAAACCAAATTTACTTTCCATCGTTTGACCAAGGTAATCTGACTGAATATTTATCGAAATTCAAACAAGCAAGATTACATACAACTAATAATGGCGGATATAAAGACGAAAAATTGCCATTGTTTGATTTACAAAAAATAGAAGAAGCAATTAATGGTGGAAACAGATATTTACTTCTTATAGATGAATTTGAAGCAAAATATCAAGAACTCAAAGTCTTAATAGAAAGCTCTGGTGGTGGTATGTTGAGGCACTTTTTTGACGATGTGGCTTCTATTTCTTCAACGAATTATTATTGCATTATCGGGAATGGACCAGCATCTGGTTATGAATTAAACCAAGATTTAAAAGAAAAATCGGATAGTAATGCAGCAGAGCAAAGAAGATTATTTGTAAAACAATTACAAATGCCAACGGTTGCATCTTTATCGAAAACATTTTTAAAAGGTTACCTAAAAGAACATATAAATTTTATTTGGTGGCTGTCTCGTGCAAGACCAGGACAAATAAAGAAACTGAAAGATAATCTTCAATCATTGGAAGAATTAAAAGAACATAGTTTTGATGCGTTTGTTAGAGAAAATATAGTATTTAAAGACCCAATTGATGACACAGGAGAAGCAAATGTAGTTTTTTTGAAATCAGAAATATTCAATGATTATGAATCCCCATTGCAATTACACATTAAGGAATCATTGATATGTTTAGGACCAAGGAAAATTGAAATCAATGATGAAAATGAAAAAAATTTATTGTTAGATGGTAAGCAACTGTTTTCTGTTTCAAAAGAAAGGATTGAGTATGAAACGTTGAAAGATGCTATAAAAAAAGATTTAAAGAAAGAAGAAGAATATGCATCTGTTGATGCTGAAAAATTATCTCATTATCTGGATTTAATACTGGAATCAATATCTGATATTGATAAAAAAATATGCTTTGGATTTCTTGACAAATCAAATATAGACAAAGCACTTGTTGAGACTTTTTTACATCCGTTATGGAGCATATTGTACGATATGATTACAATTTATGAGGATGAGAATGATTTAAGTATTAAAAAGATACTCGACTTTCTTTTAACTCAAAATAAGATTGTAGATAATTATGAAAATATTGACAGAACATTTAAAAATGTATATGACCTATTCGACATCAATCAACAGCGTGAGGATAGTGTATATATTCAACTAAACCTTAAAACAATTAGGGAAGCAATAGAACAACCTATAGGCTCTCCAAAATTGCCGTATAAAGCAGAACCCCTTAATTCTAAAATATCAGAAGTAGATACAATTAAAAGTATTTTTATCTGGAATAAAAATGATAAAGAAGAAATTATTATTATTCCTAACTACGAAAATGAAGAACTTCTTGAATCTTATCTTAAAACTCTAAAAGAATATTTTAAAGAAAACTGGAGTGAAAAAAAGAATTATTTCGGTAATGGAGAATTAATTACTAATGTGGTTTATCTTGAAGAAAATGACCAAATAAATGAGTTTAAAGATTGGCTTTGCGTTGCTGATGGAAGAGACGAATTACCCTACAAACTTAAACGACTTGATGTAAAACATATTGATTCATATCAAATTCACAATAGCTCGCGAATTTCTGATTTCATTTCTTCGCTTACTGAAATTGCAACAGTTGGTTTATTCGAAAGAGATATTGAAGCTAAAAATTTAAAAGAATATTTAGAAAACGATGAGGATAAATATATCAGAATAGAGAAAATAGTAAAATTATTACTTGAGGCCTCTTGGACAGAAAGCAAACAGACAAGAAGAACAATTGAATATTATAAGGATTTGTTGTTGATTGGGGATTATAGTGTTTTGAATCAGATTTCGTTAGTTGCCAAAGAAGCATACAACATAGAAGTAGAAAAATATGTATCTGACATTGAAAAAATAAAGGACTATAGTTACTCTATAAAGTTAAGTGATAAAGACCATCTTGAAACAGTGTTTAGTTCTCCAAGTAGACGCTTTATAAGTTTTTCTCTTGCTCAAAATGAAAAACTTGATGAAAAGCTAATCGAAATTCTTCACAATATACAAGATTTGAAATTATACCCTGATGACGACAAAGAGGATTTATCTCTTATTGGGTATAATGGTTTTGCAAAAAAATATAAAAAAGACTTACATCGTTTTGTTGATGATTTTCATCAAAGTGATAAACTTACGAAAGGGATTAAAAAATATCTTGAATTATTTTCTGAATATTCAGAGGTTAATAACGTTAATGAAATCAATAATTTATTAAGCGAAGAAAAGTTACTTCATAAGTCATACTTAAAATATATAGAAATATCAACCTATAAAAATTATTTCTTTGATGGGTTGTTTTTAAATATCCTTTCTGATAGAATTGAAGACTCTGAAAATTTCAAAACAACTTTATTATCTGAATTAGAA
>JAESUW010000067.1 GCA_016760525.1 Labilibaculum sp. | reverse complement strand
AATTACCATATCGTAATAATATGTTCCATTAGGGTAGTTTATACTATTAAAATCATTAGCATACTCATTACTTGCAAATACTAACTCTCCTGAAAAATTATAAACCTTGACATCTATTCGTTCATATTTTTGTATTTCAGGAATAATGAAAAAAGTTTGAGAAGTACCATTTGCAACAATGGTATTTATAAACTGAATATCATATCCATTTTCTTTTAAGTCAAAATCAGTTCCAACAAGTGTGTACATTCCATCTCCCATAAAGTTTGAAGAAGCCAAATAAAAAGGTTCAATTTCCAAGGGAGTATAATCTACAGTCGGATACTCTAATGCATTAAAAATATCGGAAACATGAAACACAGCCATTTCACCCTCAATAAGCTCTTCATTAATATCTATGCGAGAAAGTCCCAATCTATAATTAGCACCAAAGTCAGCTTCAACACGCCACCCATCTAACAAAGGAAACATAAGGTCTTCACGCTCATAAATAGTCTTCCAATTTTCAACAATAACAGAAGAGAACTCCACCATTATTTGATCGTCGCCATCAAGATCTGTAAGTATAAGTGGATGATAAGCATTAGCGTCTCCAATAGGGAAAGAGTAAGTTCCTCCTTTCAAAACTTTTCTTTTCAAAGCAAGTCCTATATAACTGGCATTATCAACAACATCATTAAAGATGATAGAGCTTTCTGACGTATTTAAAATAGATAAAACACCTCCTGTCCCTGACAATAACTTACCCGAAAAAAGAGATAAGCCTCCAAGCAAAGTCAAATCGCCATTAAGAAACAAATCTGAACCTGCAGTATTTAATTCAAGATTATACAGTTCAAGACCTTCACAATTCAAAAAAGAATTTGCACTTCCTTGCATATTTAAACTCAAGGCTGAAAGGTCACTTCCGTAAGCTATCTCAATATCAACAGGAAGTTCATTCCTAAAATATACAATACCATCTCCCACAAACCTCCCACCAGACTCGTCGTATAAATTACCCGAAAAACAAGATGTAATATTTGTCATTTGAACATCGACATCATCAAAAAGAACATCAACAGTCTGTCCATAACTACTAAAAGTACAGCACCCTACAATTAACAACACAAATATTTTCTTTAACTCAACAACCATTATATCGCTCATTTCATCAGAATTTTTATTCCTAAAATGCTACTCATTATACATTCTTTAACTTATGTCATCAAAACTAACAGACCTAGAGCTTGAATTATTTTTTTTGTCTCAAAAGCCATTTTCGCATCACAAACAGCCATTATATGTACATAACAAGCACTTTTAGGATACGACAAGCACACTTTAGCAAGTGTGTTTAAATGATAAAAAAAAACAATTAAGAGAAAATAGAATGGATTTTAATATTCTCTATCTATCCGCTAAAGACTGAAAGCAAATGCGTAGGTTCTGAAATTAACCTAAATTTCAAAATCCAAAATTGCACTTTTTAATATATGCTCAACAAGAACATAGATAACAAAGGCATCTACCAAAATATTAAAAAAAAGAGAACTATTCAGTCTCTTCTATTGCGTGGCGATTTTTGACAATTTTAGCCAATGATTTATATTATTTTGATAGCTGAGTCAATGCAAAATTTAAGGATTGCGTAGTTTTGTGCACCCTTAAATAATTTGAAAAAACCACTTACCTTTTGTTTTGACTTTAACATTCCTTATTGCTCTTTAGGAGACACTATTATCTGGAGGAATTGAGGGATTTGACAAAAATTAAACGAAAAGCTATATCAAACCATATTCTAGATAGGATTACAAGGCAGTGTAAAATAAAAAACAGAACCTTTTTCTAATTCGCTTTTAACCCAAATTCTCTCTTTATGCCTTTCAATAAATTCTTTACAAAGGATTAATCCAAGTCCACTTCCTGATTGAGTCCAAGGCGTAATATATTGTTCTTCAGACTGGAATAATTTCTCTATCACTGTTGTTGATAGGCCAATTCCAGTATCAGACAATGATATTTCAATTTTATTTTGTTTGAGTTTACCCGAAATATTTATACAACCTCCATTTGCCGTAAATTTAACAGCATTTGAAATCAAATTCCTTAAGACTATATTAATCATATACCTATCCACATACCCAAACAAGTTTGTCTGAATATCAACTGTCATAGTTAATGACTTATGCTTCAAAATATCATCAAACAAACACACATTTTCATTAACAATATCATTAATATCAATTTTTTTTGGATTAAAGTTCATTATACTAGTTTGGGATAATGACCACTCCATCAAATTAGAAAGTAAATTCATGGCCTTTTTCGATGAAGTATTTATTATTGTAGAATACTTTGTTACCCCTTTGATATTATTGTTCTTTATTTGTTCAGAAAGAAGATCACTATAACTAATAATAGAATTAAATGGGCTCTTTAAATCATGAGCTAAAATCGTAAAAAACTTGTCTTTTTCTGCATTTGATTTTTTTAACTGCAACTCACTTTCTTTCAATGCTTGTTCTGTTTTTTTTCGTTCTGAAATATCTCTTGTTATGCCATGATAACCTGATATTTCACCATTCTGATCGTAACATGGTGTTACTATAGATTCAACCCAGATCCAACTTCCATCCTTACAAATCTGTTCCATCTCATAAATTACAGGAACTGATTTTAGACCTAATTTCTCTAAGGCAATTCTTCTTTCATTTGCCTTCTTAAGCAATTCAATTCCTTCTGATTTTAGAATAGACCATAAATATGTTCCTATAACGGCTTCTGTCTTAACCCCCCTTATTCGTTCATCTGCGGGACTAATATAAGTCCAGCGGAAATTGCTATCCATATGCCAAATTATATCACTGGAATTTTCTGTAATTATTCTAAACTTCTCCTCACTTTTACGCAATTCATAATTTTTGAGATTAAGGCAAGTAATCTTTTTCTTATTTTGCTTTCGCAATAACCAAATCCACACAAAAATAAACATCAACGAAACACCAATTACAATTATTATAATTTCAACATATTTTACGACTTTAATATATTTAAAATCACCTTTTTCAATGATATTCCATTTACTTTGAAGTTCTATAAGTTCACCATTACCTTTTAAATTTAAAATACCCTGATTTAAGACATCCAATAATAAAGAATCGCCTTTTTTTACTGCCGAACAATAAATACTTGGAATTACGGGCGGGGCTTCTATTTTAATATTTTTATATTTATTGTTCTCAATCTCCTGAATTCCAAAAAAATGTGGTGCAACCACGAAATCAGCCATCCCATCTTCAATTTTCGCTAAAGCATCAGAAAAAGAACTAGCAACGAGATAATTATTATAAATCCCAATCAGTTTAAGATATTTATCAAAAAATATATAGTCTTTCAATACCACCAACCTATAAGCACTTAAATTTAGAACATCGTTAAATTGTACATTTTTACGAACAAATATTGAATAATACTCAGAATGAACAGGACATGTGCAATCAACTAATTCCGTTCTTCCTTCTGAGTAAATAATCCCTGGAATAATATCAATTTTACCTGATTGAATATCTTTACAGGCTCTACTCCATTGATTAAATTGAAAGTTAAAATCAATATTATTTTCTACAGAAATAGCATTTAGGATATCAATAACTACCCCCGAATCTCCCCCTTTTTTATCAATAACAGAAAATGGACTATAATTAAAATCGCCACCCACAATATACTCTTGAGCCGACACGCTGTTAAAATAAAATATATTCACAAAAAGAGTGAAAAACAAACAAATACTTTTAACCTTCACCGGGTAATTTTTAATTTTAACCATTTATATTTCTAATTTACCTAAAGTATGTACCATACTTATTTTCGACCCCGAAAAGCCTTGCCCTTGAAAGATTTAAACAAATACATTATCCGTAATTAAGATACGTCAAAATCACATCCTCCAGGAATAATTACTGAGTATCTCAAATACCTTTTAAACTCAAAAGCAGCAAGCATCCTTATCTAAAAACATACTGAGTGGTTACATATTAAAAAACGCCAATCTTGTTTTATCCTTTTCACCGTCTCTTTGCAATATAAATCCTCAATATCTCTTTATGATGCATTAACACCTATATCCAATTAAGCTACTTTGCCAAAATAAAGAAAATACTAATAAAACCAAGGCTTATACGCTATCGAATAGTTAAATTCTTAAACTCAATTTTATAAAACATGGGGAGAATGAAAAAATAATACAATTAACCAAGACTAAGCATAAGAGTAAATACATCACTACAAAAAGAATTACATGAGGTACATTGTGAGAATTGGAGAAGCTTGTTATCAATTGATATAATACGCGATACTAGTTTAATCATTTATCAGATTTATTTTAAATCCTGAGTGAACATTGGTTAGTAAGGATTCAAAATTAGCAGATACCATGAATATAATTTAAACTGACACGGGTTCTTTATTCTCAAAAAAAAAAATTAACTAATTTTTCCGAATGGAAAATGAAGTTGTTTTTGATAATTTTTGTTTTTTATTTGCAACTCAAAATACTTAACACGCTGATATTATGAATCAAATCACTTTTTGCATTAGATGTGCAAAAGACATCAAATAATACAATTTATTTTGAGATAAGCTCAAAGTGAACTCTCAAGTGAACACAAATAATCACATCACTATAAACGACAATAAATCAAGCATTTTCACATACTTAAAAAACTCCCTCTCTCTCCGACATGCAGAAATGCAATAGAAGGAAAAGCCTTGTAAACTTAACGTTTACAAGGCTTTCTTCATTTAGTACCAAGGCAATCTAAACACTAAAACAACATTAAAAGGGTGTAGCATTCGGTGTAGATTAGAAAGCTTAATTTTGCTACACCTCGAACAGGTACTAATACACTGTAATTCATTATTTTGCTCCCTTCAAAAATCACTCGTTTGCTAGTTTTGACAAATCGTTTTAAAACATTCAAAAACTAGTAAAAATGAGACAAACTACTTCTATTTTATTTTTTGCAAGAAAAACTACTCAACTGAAAAATGGAGAATCTCCAATCTTCGTAAGAATTACTATCGATGGTCAAAGATTAGACATATCTCTTAAAAGAAGTATCGATTCTATTCTATGGGATGCCAATAAGGGAAAGTGTAAAGGCAACTCTCTAAGAACAAAAGAAAACAATCGATACATTCATTACATGGAAGAAAAACTCCTGAAAATCATTAATGATCTTGAAATTCAAGAAGAGCTTTGTTGTAAAAATGTTAAAGCAAGCCTAAATCAGGAAAATGAAGATCTTAGTATTATAAGCATCTTCCAGAGACACAATGAAAGATGTGAAAAACGTATAGGGATAGATATGGCAGAAGGTACACTAGAGCGGTACAGAACCTGTTTGAAACACAGTCAGACCTTCATAAGGCAACAATACGATTCAAAGGATTTACCTCTCAACAAAATCAACCACCAATTTATAACTGATTTTGAACATTACTTTAGAACAGAACGAAAATGTTCTACCAATACCACATTTAAATACAATTACAATCCAATTTTAGCCACCAATACCGGCACTTTTTTAGCAATTGTAACTGCTACTTTGCCCAATTCCTGAATATCTTCCAGTAACTCTGCTTGGGTAAAATTTCTAACAGAGGCTTCTTCTACAATTGCAATCAATTTGCGATATATTTCAATATCTGTGTTATCAGGAGTAATTTCACCAATTTCAGCTTGTGATAGTCCTTGTAATGCCTTCAATTCGTCAGCATACTCACCTATAAACGCTTTATGTATCTTTTTAAATCGTTTTTTAAGCTTTGCTCTTCTTTCTTCTCTAGTCATAATTTATTTTTTATAGTTTTCAGTTTTCTCTTTAATTCATCGATTTTCTTAAGCACCTCATCACTTGTTTTATCAACCTTTTTAGCTGCTTTTGTAGCTTCATCAACAATATTTGATGCTTTCACTACATAATCAGTGATCGTCTCATGAACATTGTTCAGTCCTATTAATTGGAGTGCTTCGGATTGTGTTTCTTTAACTTTTCGAATTGACTTTAGATGTGCTGTTAATGTTGCATTTGCATAAATTGCATTTTCATAAGCATTGTCAATTTTCAAAAGCAGTTCTGCTTCTTGTTGTTCAACTGGTGACAAAAGTTCATTGCGCATTAATTCAATATCTTCATTAGCGATTTCAAGAAAGTCCTGCATGTATAAGAGCACTTCCTTTGAAGCATCATCATTGCCTTCTGAAGCCTCTTTTATTAATCCTGGTAATGATTCCTCTCCAACTTTAAAATCATCCATTTCAAGTTTTAATGATTGACTGATCGCATATGGAGCATAGACATCATCAACAAATTGGTTAATCTGTCCTTTCATCTTCCCATAATGCAGGGTGAGCATTGCTCTATGTGATTTATGCAATGCTTGCAAATCATTACCCAAAGCAACAGATAACTGGACGCTTTCTTTGGGAATAGATGCACATCCAAAAAGTAAGACTATACTCAATATTAAAAATATAAACTTTTTCATTTGTATTAATTTTGGTTACACATTTTAATTACCGTTGGTTTAGTAATTACTAACTAATATTATTTCGGTGAGCAATCACCCAAAGTTTCTTCCGATATACACTAATAGAATGATCAGTTAAGAATACTTTCCACGGCATTTTTTTAACAAAAAAACCTTTCAATCGATACCAAAAACTAACAGAATACAAAAGTTTTGTTTGGTGATATTCTCCTTTTTTACAATTCGTTAAATAACGCATATTTCCGCCATGAAGATAACCATCTAAATTAGCTAACAACCACTTTCTTAATGAGCTCCCAACCCCAGGGATAAATTGAAAAATCCATCCCACAACGGAAACCGTTTCATCTCCTGGGGGCAGCATTGTTACACAATCGGCAGCATTCACCAATCTGTAAATAGGCGTTTTTATTTGCGAAATCCATTGTTCATCCCCAACTCTAGGTGCTCCAAACGTGTAGCATGCAGCAATTCCACCTTGATGAGTGAGTTTCTTGGCTGCAATAGTTGCTAAAGCACCACCTAAACTATGTCCTGTAATAAATAATGGTAAATGAACGATACTTGGATCTTTTAGCCTCTTAAGAATATTTAAGGCAACCTTATCGTACGCAGCACTGAAACCATAATGAATTCTTCCTCCCGATTCACAACTGGTAATATTTGCTTTTGCATCTGCCTTAATGTCTTTTATACTGGTAGCTTCGGTACCTCTGTAAGCCAAAACAAGAAACTTATCATTTGATAACAATATTGCCTGAGTGCCACTTTCGTCATAAGTTTCCACCAACTTAAATTGCAGACTAGAAACTTCACTCTCTAGTTTTTTCAATTCTTCATTATGGTCATAACCGAAAATGTCAATTAATTTCAATAAAGATTTTTTTTTATTATCATCCAGCATTTTAGACATTCTTTCAAGAAGATAGTCTTTTGCATTTTCATTAGAAAAAAGAGGATTAAACCGTAAATAAGCCAGCTCAGACAAACATGCCATAACCCATGCTGTTCTGTCGCTATACGCCTGTCGGTAAACAGGAATTTTCTTTTTTAATAACTGTTGAACTTCAGCTATGGATTTATCAGAGTTTCCAAAAATGCTTTCCATTAGTGATTTTTAATTAAGTAAATAGAATGAAAAACTATCAGAAATACATATAACAATGAGATCTTATCCTCATATTAAATAAATATATCTTATACTTTCCGTCACTATTCAAAGATACATAATATTTTATTACAACAAGTTAAGTTATCATCTTAATTGGCTGAGTAAGACCACTTATTTTGGAATTTCAATCAATATAGATTCATAACAAAATGATAGTCTGCAGGGAATTGATCTCCAAAATCATCTCTGATCCCAGAGATAATCCAATGCATTAAAAAAGGGATAAAACAAAGCTGTCTTTACTCGATAATATGTTCCAAAATTTAAATAACAAAACAAGTTTTCCAGTAAAAAAAAATTACATGAAAAAAGGTGAACCTTTCAGCTCACCTTTTCCATCCTAATTTTATAAGTCTTGCTAACTTAAAAATTTCTTTCTCAAATCTTCAACTTGTGAATCGTTAATAGGAACCATTTTGCCAAGAGGAGCACCAATAACAAGAGATTTAGCGCTAAACTCGGCGACTTCAAGCCGGTCGAATGCCTGCATCATAGATCCACCTGTAACCAAAAATGAGTTGTTAGCTACTAAAACAGCAGGAACAGCATCGCAAATCATTTCAGGAATCGTTGTATTGCCCTGAAATTGTGTTTCGATAGGCAAACAAGGTACATCTTGCAAGAAAATCCAGCTTTCAGGAATTGTTCTTACATCAAATTTAACACCTGTAGTTCCGTAAGCCATTAAATAGGGCGACTGAGTAATAATAATGGTATTTACACCTGGATTTTGTTCATAAATCATTTGGTGCAATTTTGTTGAACGGCTTGGTGTTTTGCCTTCCTCAGGTTTGCCATCTTTAATTTGAACGATATCCTCTGTGTTCAGATCCCAACGAGCAATTCCTGTTGGAGTAATTAAAAAATCGTTTCCTTCGGCACGCATCGAAATTGTTCCAAAAGAGCTGATCATTAAATTTTGACGACAAGCACGGTGAACAAATTCAACAATTTCTGATCGAAGACCTTTTTCGATGGTGGTATTCACCACATTTGTATTGCACTCTTTCACTTCCGGCATTTGAGCTTCGTAGGCTTTTATTTGCTCATCGGTTAAGTAAGTAGGAGTGCCTATTCCATTGGCATTGATGATGGTTTGACAACAAAATTCTAATGTTTCGAAACGAGTATAGGCATCCAGCATATCGGTTCCACCTAAAACAGTACCATGATTTTCCATGATTACGGCCATGTAATCGCTGCCAATAAATTGTTTTGCAATTACGGCTCCTAAAGCCTCGCTACCTGGCAATTCGTATTCGGCATAACCAATTTTACCACATGCTTTTTTAGCCTGAGGAATAATATTCGTATTCGGAATTTCCCGAACAATACTAAAAGAAACCAAAGCTGGTGGATGTGCGTGAATCACTGCTTTTATTTCAGGACGAGCATCATATATCGCCTTATGAAAAGGATATTCGGACGAAGGCTTGTGCTTTCCAACAATCGTTCCGTCCTTTTTCACGCAAATGATATCATCTTCGGTCAATTTGCCTTTATCAATAGCCGATGGGGTTACCCACATGTCGCCATTTTCATCCATAACAGAGAGGTTCCCTCCTGATGTGGTAGTCATTCCATCTCTGTAAATCTTACCAATAACTTGTGTTAACTGAGTTTTTGGGTGCAATAAATTCGGATTAAAATTTTTCATCATTCTTTATAGTTAGTATCAAGACACAAGTATCGTGACACAAGATTTAAATTACTTATTATACCGATTGGATAAATTAGTGAGCTGTAATTATTCACAAATAATTGCTCGGGTGTTTTCCGATATTCGGAACAGGCTATGATCTCATTTTGATCGGTACGCTCTGCTCATCATAGCTCACTAAGTTATTACAAATGGTATTACTAGTGCTAAGCCTAAGAATTGGCTTAACCTGTCAGAATGCGAAGCTCCTGAAAGCCTTAACTCCAACAAGTCTTCTACTCTGCCGGGTTCGTAAATCACCAGAAACATTATACCAGACTTATTACTAGTATGCTGCTTCGTATATTTTAATGGTATCTTCCAAGGAAACTTCTCTGGGATTACCACCTGTACAAACATCAGCCATGGCATTTTTTGCCATCGCTTCAAAGTCTTTCGGATCAACATTCAATTCTTTTAATCCTGCAGGAATACCAACATCTTTCGATAATTTCTTAATGGCAGTAATAGCAGCTTTTTTCTTTTCATCAACCGACATGCCTGTTGTATCAGTACCTAAAGCTTCTGCAACTTTACCTAGTTTTTCGCCACATACTTCGGCATTAAACTCTTCTACATGAGGCAAAAGAATTGCATTACAAACACCATGTGGTAAATCATACATGCCTCCCAACTGGTGTGCCATAGAGTGTACATATCCCAAACCACAATTTGAAAATGCTTGTCCGGCAATGAACTGTCCCCAAGCCATTTTTGTTCGGGCTTCGATGTTTTGTCCATCTTTTACTGCATCTCTTAAACTACTGCCAATTAGTTCTATGGATTTTAGGGCAAGCATATCCGACCACTCGAAAGCACCTACAGTAACATAAGCTTCAATAGCATGAGTTAAGGCATCCATTCCTGTAGCAGCTGTTAAAGCAGCTGGTTTATTCAACATTAACATACTGTCGTTCACTGCGATATCTACCAAGCAGTTTTTGTCTACAAGTACCATTTTCACCTTACGCTTTTCATCGGTAATTACGTAATTAATGGTTATTTCGCTAGCTGTACCTGCTGTAGTATTGATAGCGATAATTGGCAAAGATTTCTTTTTTGAAACATGAATTCCTTCATAATCTTCAACAGAGCCTCCATTGGTTGCTAAAATACCAACAGCTTTACCACAATCCTGAGGAGAACCTCCACCAAGAGTAACAATACAATCGCATGCATTACTTTTTAGCAAGGCCAAAGCTTCATTAACATTATCTACATTAGGATTTTGCTTTACTTTACTATAAACCACATAATCAAGAGCCGCTACTTTTAATATATCTTCCACTTTTTTGGCAACGCCAATTTCCACCAATACAGTATCGGTTACAAATAATGCTTTTGTAAAGCCTCTGGCTGTTAACTCATCTTTTAATTCCAGTAAAGCATTTGGCCCAATTAAACTTAAAGGTGGTAAGTAAATTCGTCTGCAAGTATCCATTTTTTTTTATTTTGAGATTGTTATATTTTTATTTGATTCCAATTCAATTTTACCGGTAGTAAAACCGACTATATTTTCGGAAACTACCAAGGCTGCTCCCAATGCACTTGCATTATCGATTTCTGAAGTGCAAACTTTTTTATCCGTAAAATAATTCGTGAGAAGACTTACAAAAATTTTATTTCTTGAAAAACCACCCGACACGTAAATTATTTTTGTCGTATCCTTTTGCGAAATCACCAACTCGATAGAACAAATACACAATTGTGTTAATTCTATTACCAAACGAGCATATGCCTCATCGTAATCTGCGAAGACAGAAAAATCAACTTTTTCGAGTCCTTCATTGAATTTTTCAATTCCCAATGGAAAAAACAATAAAGTATTTTCAAATTTCAGATTTAATGATTTCTCCAACTCTGCACAGTAATTACTATTTTGAAAGTACTTTTCACCTACACGATAATGATGATTTAGCCTGGCAACACATGCTTCGTGAAAATGCCCCATAAACAAACGGGATGATTTCACCTGTTGCTTTTCCGGAGTGAGAAAACACAAGCAATCATTTTTTAGCTGCTTATTTGTTAAAGGTTCGTTGTTGAATGGATTCATGCTAATGCACCATGTTCCGGTAGAAACAAGAATAAAATCTTCTTTCGAATTTTGAAGATAGGGTACCAATGAAGCGGAACTGTCGTGAATTCCAACTCCTGTTTTAATTTCTTTTCCTTTAATAAAAGCAGGATAAACCTGATTGTTATTAACAGGCTCAGGTAATTTTACTCCTTCTTTTTTTAACCATGAATGATATTGCATCTTATCGAAATCCCACATAAAGGTATGACAGCCAACAGAGCTTGGTTCGGAGGTGATTTGTCCGGTTAAAACAAAAGAAAGATATTGCGGAAAGTGGAGCGTATTCGCAAGCTTTTCCCAAATTTCTTTCTTTTCTTTCTTTAGCCAAAGAGCTTGAATTCCAGAATTTAAAAGCAATCCTAATGCCGGACTAGCCGTTTGACGACAAAACTCATCAACTCCACCATATTCTTGAAATAAAGCTTCCTGAATTTCAGGATTCACTTCCTTAAGATAGTTATAAATAGGCGCGAGAAGCTTGCCTTCTTTGTCTAAAAAAGCAAGAGAAGCACCATAAGTCGAGAAATTAATTGCCTGAATATCAAACTTACCATCCTCAACTAGAGCATTCAAAGTATTCACCATCCAATTTTTAATCAGTTGAATATCATCGCATTCAAAGCCATCCTCGTCAAGTACAGTCGGGAATTTTTCTTCGTATTGATAAACCAAATGAAACACTCGATCGAATAGAAGTATTTTTTTATTGGTCTTTCCAATATCAAAAATTGCGATTACTTTAGTTTCCATCTGTTGTAATTTTGATTCATTTAAAAAAAGTGAGCTCGATAATGAAACAAATGAATTTCCATCATAATAGATCCTTAGGTTTTAGTCCCGGATAGCTATCGGAATGAGATATTAGACAGATTCATGAATCACTTATCTCAAGACTTTTAATAGTCAGAACCCTCAGCCTAAGAATTTAAAAAATCTTATTGGCTGTAGTTTAGCACAGCAATCATTTTAGTTATTGATTGCACCCCTCTCCCTGTCGGGTTTCTCCCCTTTTAGGGGAGATTACAGTTATTGGCATTTGATACCATTTATTTAAACATTTAGACTATTAAAGCCAAAAAATAATTGAGATGTAAAGCCAACTTTTTTGTTAAAAGCCTATTCAGAGTATCTTTCCCTTGCAGGGAAAGTCCCAAAGGGGAAAGGGTGAAAAACACATTAACAAATAACTACGCTATTTTAAACCAGAGCCATCTTCTTTTACAAAATATTAACGAACTATTATATCATCTGCCTCCTTATACCAAATCAAATAATTACGGAGTCATAAACTTGTTTATTTTGAACTTATTCATCCTTAAAAATAATACACCATAACCACTCCGAAGTATCGGGGATGATTTACTTTTTTGTCTAGAATAAGTCCAAAATAACTCAACATTATTATAGCTCACTTATTAATCAAATTGGTACTACTTATCGTTTAGATAAAACTTCTTTTTCGTAAGCTTGTACACTGGCGATATAATCCTCTGCTACAGGCACATTATTTTGCAGGCAGTAGTAATCCCAAACAGCACCAAAAGGTTTTGTTTTCAATTCTTCGAGCATGGCTAATCGTTCAAAATTTTGTCCGGCTTCTTCCATTTCCAGCAAGCTGGAAGTTGGCTCGAGCATGGCAATTAAGAATGCTTTTTGGGCAGCACGAGTACCTACTACATAAGCACCA
Source organism: Labilibaculum sp. (assembly GCA_016760525.1). Taxonomy (GTDB): domain Bacteria; phylum Bacteroidota; class Bacteroidia; order Bacteroidales; family Marinifilaceae; genus Labilibaculum. The sequence goes on along the minus strand of JAESUW010000067.1, from coordinate 6,847 downwards.
ACACGGTTAATCGAAGCATCAAAGAAATCCAATCCTATTTTAACACGATCGAGATAATTATTTCGCACAACCTCCGAAGCAATTAATTGTACGTCTTCGTTCAAGGTTACCACATGATCTGAATCCCAACGTACCGGGCGAGTAATATGAAGCAATACCTGATCGATAAATTGCAAGCATGATGAGATTTTATCTCCTACTTGCTCGGTTGGATGAAAGTGCCCATTATCTAAACAAATCAATTTATTACGACTGATTGCATAACCTAAATAAAAATCGTGCGATCCAACCGTCATCGATTCTGCTCCAATACCAAATAACTTGCTTTCTACAGCATCCAGCATGTGTTCCTTTGGATAATCTACTGCCATTGCCTCATCCAACGATTTTTTCAGCAATTCACGATGTCCGTTTCTATCAATAGGTGTATCTTTTGATCCATCAGGAATCCAGGTATTGTGCACACATGGTGTTCCTAATTGCTTGCCTGCTTCAGCAGAAATAGCACGACATCTTTTTAGATGCTCTACCCAAAATTTACGGGTTTCCTCATCTTTCGATGATAAAGTAAATCCTGAATCAGCTTTCGGATGCGAAAAGTTGGTGGCATTAAAATCCATTCCAATTCCTAGCTTCTTACACCAATCTATCCAGCTTTGAAAATGCTTTACTTCAATTTGATCGCGATCGACTCTTTCGCCCTTAAAATCGCCATAAATAGCATGCAAATTCACACGTTGTTTCCCTGGCAATAAGGATAGTACTTTCTCCAAATCGGCACGCATCTCCTCAATGCTTCGTGCTTTACCCGGATAGTTCCCTGTTGTTTGAATCCCTCCGCCGGAAAGTTCAGCATCAGGAGTTTCAAATCCTCCTACATCATCTGATTGCCAGCAGTGCAGACTGATTGCAACTTGATCCATATTTTTCATTGCCTGTTCGGTATCTACACCTAAAGCTGCATATTGTTCTTTAGCCAGTTCATAGGCTTTCTTTATCATTTCTTCACTTGCCATAACAAATAAATTATCTATTTTAAATAAAAAACTTCTTCTAACTCAACAGAAACGGGTGAATTATCTGGATTAACTTTCATCACATCCGCCATAAAATCCCACCATTTTTTCACAATTTCAGTTTTTCCCAAATCCTGAGAACCACCATCATCCTCTACTTTTTGAAAAGCAAACAAGGTGTTGGTTTCTTCATCTAAAAAGATGGAATATTCGCTCACTCCTGAATCTTTCAACAAATTTTTTAATTCAGGCCATATTTCATTATGCCTCTTGATGTATTCTTCCTTTTGCCCTTGATTTAAGTGCATTTTAAAAGCCATTCGATTCATGCGTTTCTATTTTAATTACTCAAAAAAGGGATCCTTTACATTGCATTACCAAGTCCAACAATCACCACCGAAGCAATAATAACTGCTATGCCGATTGCTATTGTCCATTTGGTTTTAGGAGCTACGCCTTTCCATTCATTTCTGTAAATTCCCCACATATTTGCAGTAAGAATGATGGTTGACATATGAAGGATCCACGAACTTGCACCATTTCCAAGTTTACTTTCGCCCATTCCGTAAAAGAAAAACTGCAGAAACCAGACAGTCCCAGCCAATGCAGAAAACAATATATTGTTTCGGATGGGTGTCGATTTATTAGTAAAATCTTTATAAGACTTATTTTTCAAACTCAAAAAGGTAGTCCATATTAAATTAGTCGTTAAACCACCCCAAAGAATTACTACAAATGTTACATTGTTTTGAAACAGATGACTGGAACCTTCAAATAAGAAATCGGGCAATACTGATGCCGATTCGGCCATTGTTTTACCCGCTTCAATTCCAAAATTGAAAAATGAACTAAGAATACCCGATATAACAGCAATGATTAATCCTTTTACCAAACTAAATTCAGAAACACTTTTCTTTTGTTCCTCTTCACTTAATTCTCCTTCTTTCAACATTCCGGCATAACCACAAAAGGCAATACCAATAAGACAAACCGCTACACCAACCAGCACTAATTGTCCCCCGGAAGAAGCCAACATATCGGTAAAAGAAATCTTACCTTCGGTTGGATTAATATTGTAATAGATAGAAGGAACGATTGCGCCAAAAGCAGAACAAAATCCAAGTACCACAGAATTCCCTAATGACATGCCTAAATAACGAACACCTAAACCATAAGTAAGACCACCAACACCCCAGCAAAGACCTAAAATAAATGTAAGAGTGAAAATCTGAGAAGAACTGGATAAAATAATATCAAAAAAGCCTGGTATCGTTAAATATGCGGCCAATGGCGGTACGATTAACCATGAGAACAAACCCCCTACAATCCAAAAGCTTTCCCATGCCCAACCTTTCACTTTATTAAAAGGCATGTAAAAACTACCTGATGCGACTCCACCTAATGAATGATAAATAATTCCTAATAACGCGTGCATATTTTCAGATTTAGTATAATTTAATTGGTACTTTTATCTTTGCTTTATCAATAATGTGAAACACAAAAGTATATTGATACCTGCATACTGTCAATACACAAACTGGCGTTTCATTTGCACTTTTTGGACCAACTATGAATGATTTTTTCAAATACATATCTGCAAGTGAAGAAGACAAGGATTGGGGCCTTTATTTAAATGTGGCCGGAAAATCAAGAGTCCCCTCTGGTATCACCTATCCGTCTGCAGAACATCCCAGTGGATATTACTTTTCCTGGGCTAAGGGTCGTACCTTAAATGAATATCAGATTAATTACATTACCAAAGGGACAGGGATACTTGAAAATAAGCGAGGGAAATTTGCGGTTAAACCGGGTTCTTTAATGATTATTAGAAAGGGGGAATGGCATCGCTACAGACCTACCAAAAGTGGAGGATGGATTGAACATTACATTGGTTTTGACGGCATATTTGCCAACCATTTCTTACAGGAAAATCAAATTCTGCAAGGACAATCGGTTATCCACTGCGGAGTACGCGAAGATTTTATTGATACTTACTACAAAATTTTCGAACTGGTTAGAAACGAAGATCCCGGAAATCAGCACATTGCTGCCGGACTAGTGATTAAGTTACTAGGCTGTATAGTCGCTTGGGAAAAACAAAAAAACTTCTCGGGAAAACCTATTGAAAAACTGATTCAGGAAGCTCGTTTTTACATGCGGGAGAACATAGAACGAGATGTGAATTTACAAAAACTGGCAGAAGACAATTGTATTGGATATTCTTACTTTCGGAAGATGTTCAAAAAATATACGGGTATCTCTCCCCATCAATATCATTTGGATTTAAAAATTATGCGGGCAAAAGAATTAATTCTCACCTCGAACAAAAATCTAAAAGAAATCAGTTACGAATTAGGATTTCAATCGATTCATTATTTCAGTAGGTTGTTTAAAAAAAAAGTGGGTCAAAATCCCTCTGAACTAAGGGGAATGATAACGAAATAGTCGAAAAAGACTATCTCATTAAGGCAATATCTTTTGCTTTAAGTAAACAGCAGCTTCGTTTTTAATAAGCTGAATTCGATTATTGACTCTCTGATTAAAAGAGATATTCTTTAATTTCCATCTGTTTTTCAATGGGAAAAGTCATTCGCAGACTAAAGAACAACGGCTAATTACTATGTTCTATTATTTGAATATTTGTAATTTCTGGAAATCCAAATACTTATTCGGTATTTTAAAGTCGAACTCAGGTTAATACCAACACCTTTATTATTGCTAAGTTCCAACTTAGATTCTTTTTCCCCGCTTACTTGAAAAACAATAAACTTTCAGTTTTTTATCTAGTATATGGAATCTCAAATTTGAGATATGAAAATAATGGATCATCTGAAAGATTGTACAAATCTCTGGAATATTGTACAGGCTATGTTATATGATCTAAATGGCTTATGATGCTGCATTGAATAAATAATCAGGCTTATACGGGTCAATGAACTTTTTCAGCAGAAAAAAACATAACTCTCTTATAATAATTAGTGTTTTCAACTTCATTCATAATAAGGTATATTAGTATTTTTTAACAGATCATTGATCTAAATCAAAAAGTGGGGTTTAATTATTTTCATTTTTAATCACAATATTATTTATAATGAAATCAATATTTTTATCAATTGTATTATTTACAATTTCCGCTTGTTTTGTTATGGCACAAAACCATACTGATGCAAGTTTGTTTCTTAGAATCGACTCTGTTTACACCAATATGATTCAGGATGAATCCGGTGATTTGTACAAAAAAACAGGACATCACGGACCTGCTGTTGAAAATGAATGGTTGGCACTTCGCTTGTATTTTAATAATAAAGCTACGTCTATTGATGTTTACAACAAACAAAAAAAAGGGCTTGAATTAAAGCAGGCCAAATGGTATCCTTCAGAAAAAGAACAGAAAAAAGGCTTGGGTGCCGATTATTACAAAGTAGGATCAACAGTAGGTCTTGGAGGTGTTCGACTTTGGGATGGTGAAAAGGTGGTTTTACTGGCTCCTGTTTCGAATCGCATTGCAAGAGTTAAAAAGGAAGCCAATTATTCTCAAATGGAAATGTTATCCAAAGATGTACCCTACAAAGGAAAAAAAATAGATGTATTGGTTCGGGTAACCGCATACACCGGCATTCGGGAAATGAGAGTGGAAGCTTTTGCTTTAAGCGATGAGGATGTTCAGTTTGTAACAGGAATTAACTACCACAAAGGACAAAAAGTTAAAAAAACCGATAATTATATGATAGCGTGGGGATATCATCCTGAAGATGTGGCAGCAGAAAAAATTGAAGTAGGATCTGCAATAATAATCAACCCTGATGATTTTGTTGACAAACTGGATGATGGCAAACAACAATTATTCATTTCCAAACCAACAAAATACATTAGCCATTGGGTAAGTTCAACGATCGAAAAGGACAAGAAACTGGGGAGTTTTGATGCATTTAAGGCGTATGTAAGTAAACTTTAAACGAATAGTCGGTTAATCCCGAAAGCCTTCGGGATTAGTAATTAGCAGCGAACCCTGCATACCGTAGTTACTATCAGCCGTTTACATAGTCGTGTGTAAAAAAGGGAGATAACTAAATCCTCCTTTATTTGAAATTATTAAAAATCCTGTCCTTATCTTCAATCTCCTTTTTAGATTTGTGAAATAACTCTATTAAAACAATTCTGTCTTCTTTCTCAAAGTGTGCATATATTAATCGAAATCCAGAATTTACTCCTTTACCCTTAAAAGTCTTACTTGCAATTTTTTTAATTTTAATTACACAAGTATCTATTCCCAGATTATCAATCCTAAAGCTAAAGGGGGGACTTTCTTTCGGATTTACGAATAAAACTTTCTTAACCACTTCTATATCTTCAGATAATGTACTATACTTCTTAGAAAGCTTCTTTATATCCTTCTTGTATTCTTTTAATTCTTCTATTATCATAGGGCATTAATATCATCATCGTAAGTTCTTACTGAATAAGGATGTTCTCTATAGAATGCAAGTTCATAGTCAATTACTTCTCCATCTTTTGATGCTAACCAAGGCATGTCCTTATGAGAATAGTCACTTATTGCTGACGCTGACCAATCTGAATATTGCTCAATTACCTTATCAAGAATATCTTTCTCACTTGCTTTCAAATTTCTCAAGTTTGGTTTCGTTAGTGGAATATACCTTGTTTGTGGATAGCCATGATATTCTGTTTTAAACCTTTCAATCATTTTACTTTCAATCATCTGTTTTATGATAGAATCTAGTTTTTGCGGTACAGGTCCAAATGGTAGTTTTCGATATTCGGCACCTGTCAAATGCTCCTCGTATATCTCATAATAATTAAAGTCAGAGAAATATAAAAGCTTATATAATAGTGTTTCTCCAACATTTGGTTTTCCAGCACATTTTTCTAAGATATATAACAGAATATCTTTAAACTTATCAATCTTTAATTTTGGGATTGAAATTCTGAATTCCTGACTATCAATATCATCTGTGGCAGCTAAAATTACATCCTCAGTTGTATAATCCAGAGACAGTAATCTATCAATTGAAATAGATAAGTTATCTGCAATCTTTTTGAGCTCAATTACAGATAAGTTTCTATTGCCCAACTCAATTTGTGTAAAAGATGGTCTTGAGATTTCTAACAATTTAGCAAGTTCTCCTTGAGAATATCCTTTGCCCTTTCTGAGTTCAGATATTCTTCCTCCCAATTCTTTTCGAGTTATTGTTTTCATTTTCATATCGTTTTAGACACAAAAATACGAAATGTTTTAATATGAAACAAGATGATGTTAGGATACATTACAAGTACTACAAATCCCATTATACCTAACGTGAAAATATTTTATTCTTTTATTTTTAAAAATTGACAAAATATTGATTCGAACGAGTTATTTAATTGATAACCCGAACTAAAGTCGGGGTGCCAAAAATACCTATTGGTATTTTGCATAAGTCTTACAAGCGGTTATGGATCAGCACAATGCTTCGTTATTCCTCCTCGGAATGACAGTCTTATTTCGGTTTGGGTTAGGGATAGCAGCGGTTACCCCGGAAACATTTGTGAAGCGTAGCGTAAGGAATGTTGAGGAGTAGAAGCGGATAGCCCGACCGAAGGGAACCCCAATAATCAATTATCAATAACCTGAATTGATATTAAATTACTTAATATTACAGGCTGCAGGTAAGAAGTAAATCGTTTTTAGCAGCCAATCCCCGATAGCTATCGAGATAGTTTTCTGGTAAAGGACAAAACAAACAACCCAACACTTCAGATCATCAACGAATTAATAATCGAACTTAGGTTCGTAAATGCAGATTTCAGCCTACTTATTTTCCGTACTAAAT
>JAESUW010000066.1 GCA_016760525.1 Labilibaculum sp. | reverse complement strand
CTTCCGTTTAAAGCAATTTCCCCAAGAGTTAAAGCACCTTCCGGATTAATTTCAGGAGCCAGATTTTTAAATGATTGAGTAATTGCACAAAGCTCTCCTTGAAATTCGTCTTCTAAAAAAAGCATTCTGGAAATACAATCGAAAACGAGTCCTGATTTGGCATTTTTAATTTTAGTGGGCGAAGGATTAAATGTAGATCCGGCAGCATCAATGAGAGATTTGCAATCACTTTTCAATAAATAAAGAATCGCATTTTCTGGTACATCACCAATGCAGGTAATGTGGTTTTTATTTACTTTGACAGGATCCCGAACAATGAATTCAGATCCTTCTTTGTAGATTCCAAAAGGATAAGATTTGGATATTTTTAAAAAATTATCTCTTTCAATTTCCAAGCCTGAATCTTTCTTAATTAATTTTTCATAGAAAGTAAATGCAGGTTCCCAATTAATTTCAAGAATTGCATTGCCTTTTGTTTTCGTTGCTACAAATGGTCCGTCAACACTTATCCATCCATGACGAACTCCAAGTAAACTGTTTAGATCAATCAAACAGGTAATTGCAGCATTTTTAAATATACCTTCGTTTGAAAACAGGCATGGTTTTGATTCCAGGGAGATAGATCCCGATCCACTTCCCAAAAAGTTTACTGAATTTCCCAGATGGTTATACATTTCAAATAAAAAATTGGATACCCCTTCGCAAATGCCGTCAACAAGAACCAATTGTGTGAATCTTTTTCCTGATTGAGGAACAGATATTTTTTTTAAATCATTGTTTGGATCTTGCAGATTTCTAATAACAATAGGTTTTTGTGCAAATGGCAATTCCTGTATAATTACTCCTGATTTATGATATTGACTTTCAGTAATCAGGCCTGGAAATATTCCTCCAAAAAAACATATATCGAGAGAGTTAAGTTCGTTTACCAGTTTATTTAAATCCGGTGCATCTTTTTCTGCCAGTAAAATAATGTAAACACTATTTTCATTTTTTTGTAATTTTCCTATTTGGTTTATTACAGTTTCAATTTTGTTATCCTGAATATACATAAATTCTTTTTTTTGGTTACTATAGTAACCGCAAGCATCATGCCTTCAGTGTCGCGACTGTAATAAGCGAGGGTTCAGTACTTTAGAGGGCTGTTGTTTTTGGTTTAGTTTCATTTTCGAAAAGCCGGTTTTATTTTGCAACTCGTGTATTTCTATTTAAACATATTCTGTTTAATTTTTTTTGTTAAATCGAGATTTATAGAAGCTAAGCCATTGTGCAAATACTTTATCAATTTATTAAATTATATTTTTTAATCATCCGGTAAATTGTCGACTTGGCAACACCTAATTTTTTAGCTACGATAACTCCGTTCTGATCATATCTTTCTAAAAAATGCTGAACAATTTTAATATTGTAATTTTCCAGAGTAGTTTCTTCTGATAAAAAATTTGTTGCCGAATCGAAACTCTCAAAATGAATATCATTATTCGTAATCACATTTTTTTCGCACATGATAATGGCTAACTCAACAATTGCTTTCAATTCTCTCACGTTACCCGGATAAGCATAGCTCATTAATTTTGACTGAGCTTCGGGAGTGAAGTTTGTTTTTTTTCTTTTGTTGTCGGTAGTAAATTCATTGGCAAAATGTTGCGCTAGAATTAAAATATCTTTGTTCCTTTCCCGTAAAGGGGGAAGTTTAACAGGAATTCCCATTAGTCGATAGAACAAATCCTGTCTAAAATTCCCTTTTTTTACTTCTTCGGCTAAATTTTTGTGAGTTGCTGTTATGATTCGAACATCAATTTTAATTTTTTTATTCCCTCCAACTTTTGTCAATTCTCTTTCTTGAAGAACCCGTAACAATTTGGTTTGCATGTTCAAGTCCATTTCTCCAACTTCATCTAAAAAGATAGTCCCTTTATGAGCCTCTTCAAATTTTCCAATTCGTTGTTGAATGGCTCCGGTAAAAGATCCTTTTTCATGACCGAACAGTTCGCTTTCAATTAACTCCGATGGTATTGCTCCAACATTTATCGCAACAAATTGATTCTTTTTCCGAGTAGAATTAAAATGTATCGATTTGGCTACTAACTCTTTTCCAGTGCCTGTTTCGCCAGTAATTGAGACAGATATATTAGTATCTATTGTTTTTCCCATTAGTGCAAAAAGCTTTTTAATAGGATCACTATTGCCAATAATTACATTACTGAAATCAAATTTTTTACCAACTTCTTCACGTAGTTGTTCGTTTTCATTTTTTAATTGAAGATGTTCCTTTACATTCTTCATGGTATTCCAGAGTCGGTCTTTGGCATCTTCATCCTTCACGATATAATCGTAAGCGCCTTTTTTAAGAAGATCGATTGCTGTATTGATATCTTCCTGTGCGGAGATAATAATGATAGGAACGGAAGGAAGTTGTTCTCTCACCTTTTTCATTAGCAATTCACATTTTATATCGGGTAAAGAATAATCCAATGTTATTACATCAGGTTTTTGATGTAGATTTTTTAAAAAATCCTCGCCGGTAAAATATTTTTTCACCGAGTAGTCAGGATTTAACTGTAAATGGTACTCCAACAAGTCGGCATACCATTCATTGTCCTCAATAATAGATATCTGAAGTTGTTTCATGGCTATTCTGTAATTTAATTTTGTGATTTATTTGTCTCCATAGTATTGTTACTCCGAATTTGACACAATAGTTTCAATTTGAAACTTTTCACAAATCCGTTATTGGTATATCTAATTGATTGTGAATCAGTTGTGGTCTTGGCACTTTCTTCGTGTATTAAAAAATAAATCACTAAAAAATATGCTTTATGAAATTTAATAAAAACTACAAGATTTTCATAGTTGATGACGAACCGGTTTACACCGAATTTATTTCAGCAGTCTTAAATCAGGCTGGGTTTAATGAAATTTGCAGTTATGAAAACGAGACCGAAGTTCTTGATAATCTATATCGAAATCCACAGGTCATATTTTTAGACTATTACTTAAAAGATTCTAACGGGTTAAATATTTTACGAAAAATAAAATCCATTAACCCAGATATTTTTGTTGTTTTTCTTAGTTCACAAGAGAAAATTGAAATCGCTGTTAGTTCTCTAAAATATGGTGCTTTCGATTATATTATTAAGAATGATGATGCAAAAAGAAAGATTCTTTTGAGTCTAAATCGGATAGCAATTATGGAACCTAAAAAGAAAAGCCTACTCACCAAAATTACAGAGAGAGTTTTATTTTTCAATAACCTGGTATAATTATTTATTCGTTACGGCATGAAAAATTTTAAAAAAAATCAGATTCTGTTTTTACTTAGCTTATCGCTTTTGTTTGGTTCCTGCAAAATTCAGAATCTTTTCGAAAGTTCCATTCAGGAAACGAATAATGAAGAGTTGTTTTCTGAGGCTAGTAAGAACTTTGAATATTGCATAAAAACCAATGATAAGCTTACTGTGAGTATTTGGGAACATGACGATTTAAGTGTAGGCTCTGTATTTGGAATTTACAATTCGAATGAGGTATATGGCAAATGGGTTTTGGTCGATTGGGAAGGGAAAGTTTCATTGCCCCAAATAGGACAAATTCAGGTTGAAGGCTTTACAATAAATCAAATTACAGATTTATTGAAAACGAGATATTCAGAATTTATTCAGAATCCCATAATTGTAGTTAAGGTGTTGAATAAGAAAGTATCGCTTTTAGGAGCCTTAAATAACCCTGCTACAATAGTTCTGGATGAAGAAAAAGTTCCTCTTATGGAGTTGATTGGTAAGGCAGAAGGGTTCGATTACTATGCTGATAAAAGTAAGGTGAAGCTAATTAGAAAAGTGGATGGGGCAAGTAAGGAATATGTTCTTGATTTAACTAAAATGGATATTTACGATCAGGTTAATATATTGATTCAACCGGGAGATGTAATTTATGTTCCAAATAAAAACAGCAAAGCTTTCGATAAAAAATCGGGAAGAATGTTACCATTTATAGGACTTGTTTCAGGTATCGCAGTTGTTTTTTCAGTAGTAAAATAAGTTATGAATGAAATTGATAACATAAAACGGCTTTTGATTCCTGCTGTTAAGGGAATTCCAATTATTCTTGGGATTACCTTGATTGCCATATTGCTGGCTATGAAGGTAATCATCTACAAAGTACCGATGTATCAAAGCTTCTCTCTTTTGCGTTTGGACGACAAGTCGACTGGTCTTTCAGAGACTAATTTGTATAAAGATTTTGATGTTTTTTTTACGCCGCAGAAAATTGCTGCTGAAGTTGAAGTGTTAAAGTCCGGGGAACTGATTAGCAGAGTTGCCGGTATATTAAAGTATGATATTAGCTATTATCGCGAAGGCAGAATCCGTAGACATGAATTGTATAAAAATGCCCCGTTTGAGGTTGAATTTAAGCATTTGTCGTCGCAATATTACGATAAGGAATTTTTATTGGATGTGAGGAGTTCGAATGAATTTAGGCTGGGTTACTATGTTCAGGATAATTTAGTGTGGTTGGATGGTCGATTTTCGGAGGCAATAGATGAAGGTGTATTTGTATTGCAAATAAATAAAACCTCAATGTATAAGCAGTCGTTAGAAAAGAAGGTGTTGTATGTGTTTGTTCGAAATTCCAGAAGGAAACAAATGGAGAATATTAAATCCAATCTTTTTGTAAAAGAAGTAGATAAGGACGTGGCAGTTATTCGCATTGGCTTTAAGGCAGAAGTACCGGAAAAGGCAGCAGAGGTTGTTAATGCTTTAGCGAATGGTTACATCGAAAACTATATTGCGTTACGAACCAATGCGGCAGATAAAACAGGTTATTTTATTAGTGATCGTTTAATAATTGTGTCTGAACAATTGGCGAAATCGGAACATAATTTAGAGAAATTCAGATCTGAAAATAAAATTGTGAATTTCCGGCAGCAAACAGAAACGGGATTAAGAGAAGCTTCTCAAATTCGTGTTCAGTACAACAATATTTTAATGCAGGAGGCCGCTCTCGATTCGTTAAATATCTATATTAACAGCAATTCCTCTGGTTTTATGGAATTGGCTCCACAGGTTACTTTCGGAGATCTTCTTTTTACTGAGTTGATTAAAAAAATGAAAACTTTTGAGGGGGAACGAAGAGAATTATTATTGAAATATACTTTAGCCAACGAAAAGGTGAAAGTAATGGACAGTAAAATTTCCGATTTAACTATTTACATCAAAGAAAGTATTCGGAAAACTAAAGAGGATATATCAATTCGAAGGAAAGAGTTACAGATTTATTTAGCGAAAGTTGAACAACAGTTTGACAAGCTTCCTTCGAATGAAAAGCAAATGGTAATATTGGAACGAGAGTTTCGGCTGAATCAGGAGATGTATAATTTTTTAACTCAGAAAAAATTGGAAGCTTCAATTGTGAAAGCCGCTACAATTTCCTTTCATCAAATATTGGAGTTTGGAATTCCTGGTTCTGAGCCTGTTTCCCCCAATAAGAAATTGATCCTTTTTGTTTCTGGTTTATTGGGCATATTGTTATCCATCTCTTTCATTTATTTGAAGGAATTTTTGAGTGGAAAAATTTTAAGTCGCAGTCAACTCGAAAAATTAACGGGTTTACCAATTATTGGAGTTTTACCCAAGGCTGGTTCGAAACATGGAAAGCATTTTGACACACAAAAATTCAGCACACTGGCTTCGGAATTTGAAGTGCGAAAATGGCTAAACAAAGGCAGTACATTTTTGCTTAGTTCATCCTTGCCTGGAGAAGGGAAATCTTACGTTTCTCTAAATCTTGCAAAAGCTTTTCAGAAAAAAGGAAAAACCGTTTGTGTTGTCGATTTGAATTTGTTTAATCCTGGTTTTAGAGGATCTGAAGTTGACAAATCATGGGTGAAGGCTTTGCAGGATGGTGAGAAAATTGATTATAGCTTTATTGCTAAAAATAATGACGGAGTTGATGTGTTGCCATGTAAGCTTAATTCTGAAAGTAAAGATTTAAATGAATATATTTTAAATCTGTTAATCAGTAATTTAAAGGAAATGTATGATATTGTTATTTTCGATTCATCGGCTACTGTTATTGTTAATGATTCATTGCTTCTTTTCTCTCTCGTCGATCAGGTTATTTATCTGTATCGATCCAAATTCACAGGAATTAAATATGCGCAGCAAGCCGAATTACTAGCCAATGAATATGGCTGGAAAAATATTTATCTGGTATTGAATTGTGTTCATCCTGCAACAAATTTTTCAGGTCATTATACTGGAAGTCGATACTCCTATGAATATCAGAATGGGAATATGATAGACAAGCTTAAGCATTATTTAAACATCTATCTGCGATGAGGATTTTTCAAAAAATACGGGAAAGAAATGACCATAAATTGCTTGTGCTTTTTGATCAGGCAATAGTGAGTGGATCCAATTTTATTATGGGAATTTTGGTTGCTAGATTTCTGGGGATTGAACAATTTGGCATATTTGGTTTTATCTATCTGATTTACCTGTTTGGTTTGGGCTTGCAGCAAGCATTTTTTGTGATACCCTTATATTCTCTGGGTGTTGCATTCGGTGGCATAAAACAAAAGGCTTACCTGGATAGTTTGCTGTTTTTACAATTGTTGACAGCCATTATTTTTTCAGTGGTTTGTGTAGTGGCGCTAATTATTTTCCCTTTCGATTTTAGTTTGGAAATTGTTCAGTTCAGTAGTCTTATTGGAGTAACTTCTTTTTTTATATTAGTTCAGGATTTTATTCGAAGATTGTTTCTGTACAAACGGGAATTGAAAGACGTACTTGCCCTGGATTTTATTGCCTATGGATCTCAACTGGTATTTTTATCAGCCTTTGTTTTTGCTGATAACCTGCAATTGAAAACCTGTTTGATGGTGGTCTGTGTCTCAATGTTTTTAGCTGTTGTTTATGGTTTTTATAAGATTGAAAAGCCACAATTTTCAATAAAAAAGATCAAAGAAATCTTTCTGATTCATTGGAGCTATTCGAAATGGCTATTGGCTCGGGCAATTCTGACTTATTCATCGGGCAATTTTTTTATTATAGCGGCAGGAACAATTTTAGGCCCGGTTGCAATTGGTGCCATCAAAATGGGACAAAATCTTCATGGAGTAATAAATGTATTCTTTTTAGCTGTTGAAAACCATGTGCCAATTGTAACTGCTAGCTTGTATAAAAAGAATGGAAAACAGGCAATGTATTCTTACTTAAGAAGCACGAGTTTAAAAAGTATTGCCATCTGCAGTTTCTTTGGAGTTGCCGTTTTGGTCTTTTCAGGCTGGTTGATATCAAGTTTGTATGGTAGTGAATATCAGATCTATTCCTACGTATTAATTTGGTTTGCCATTATTAATTTGTTGGTGTGTATTTCAATGCCCTTTCGTTTTGCTCTACGAACTTTTGAGAAAACCAGTGATTTGTTTCTGGCTACAGTTTTTACTGCCGTTTTTGGCTTGTTATTCGCTTATCCATTAATTCAGAATTTTCAATTGTATGGTGTTTTAATGGGTTTGTTAATTAGTCAGTTAATTATGATTGCGTGCTTGAGTTATTCTGTGTTTTTCAGACAGAAATCTATCGCTTAAGCAACAGTTAATCCATTAGTTTAAGGTTCTTGAATTCATTGTGTCAATTCTTTTTTAAAATTAAAATGATGAAAAAAATTATACATATTATACTGGGTAAAGCCAATCCTAATCGTATGAATGGCGTAAATAAAGTTGTTTATCAATTGGCAAGTGCACAAGTTGGAATTGGTGAAATAGTGGAAGTTTGGGGAATTACTAAAACGCCAAATGATCCTTCCAATTATTCTAAGAAATATAGATTGCGTTTGTTCCAAAAGCAGCGGAATCCATTCCGTTTGGATCCTTTACTAGTGAAACTAATAGAATATCAAGATGAGAATACGATTTTTCATTTTCATGGTGGCTTTTTGCCCGAAATGTATGCAATCAGTCAATTATTAGTAAAATTAAAAAAGGCCTATCTATTTACACCGCATGGATCGTGTAATTTGGTGGCGCTTCAAAAAAATTATTTTTTTAAGAAGGTGTATTTTTATTTGTTTGAGAGAAGACTGATTCAGGATGCAAAATATGTGCATTTAATTGGTCGGAGTGAATTGGAAGCAATGGAGAAAATTGCACCTTATTCCAGACGTGTTTTAATTCCAAATGGGCAAGATCTGGAACAATTGGAAAAGCTACAATATACTTCTGAAATTAATTTTGGTTTTATGGGACGCTTTACGATTCACACCAAAGGACTTGATTTGTTGCTTAAGGGTTTCAAATTATATCGCGAAAAACATCAAGGTACAGGAAAACTTCAATTGGTTGGCTCTGGTGGTGAAATCACTAAATTAAAAAAGCTTGTGGATAAGATGGAATTGAGTGAGTTTGTGTTTTTTCCGGGAGCAATGTTTGGTTATGAAAAGAAGAAATTCATTCGAAAGTTAACGGCCTTTTTTCATCCTTCACGAAATGAGGGGTTGCCAGGAGCTGTTTTGGAGGCTTCGGCATTAGGCGTACCGTGCGTTGTTAGCAGGGAAACCAATTTGTCTGAATACATTAATGAATACAGGGCTGGTTTCGGCTTAAGCGATAATTCTCCTGTTCAAATTGCTTACGCGATGAAAAAACTGGAAGGACGAAAAAATGCAGGTAGCCTTCATTATCTAGGAAATAATGCACGAAAAATGATAGCCGAAGAATTCGATTGGGAATTTATAGCAAGGCGATTTTCTAATGAGTTACTTCTCCATTAAAATTTATGGCCATCAATTCGATGGCCATTTTTATTCAATTGACCCAGACTCTCTGGTTGCAAAATGAAACCAGAGACTTAAAAAGAATAGTTAGTGTGAGTTGATTATTTTAGAAATATAGCGGGTTTACTAGCTTTTGTGGCGTTTTGCCACAATGGCATAACATGTGTTTTATAAAATGTAAATCATATTGTTATGGATAAAAAAATTAGTAGAAGCGATAAAGAAATAGTAATTAAATCCTTTGTTAAGGAATTATATTTGAATAATGCATGTTGGACTCAGGGTAAATTGCCTAAAGGTTTCGATTACTATTTTTCAGAGGAGCCTTTTCGAAACAACGAGGGAAAAGTTAAGCAACAAGTTTATCGATACATCACTAATTCTGATGGAAGCATTCGTTGGATTATCCCTGCTAATTCTAAATTCCCCGGGTTTTTAG
The DNA here is from genome assembly GCA_016760525.1 of Labilibaculum sp. Classification (GTDB taxonomy): domain Bacteria; phylum Bacteroidota; class Bacteroidia; order Bacteroidales; family Marinifilaceae; genus Labilibaculum. The sequence continues at coordinate 10,944 of JAESUW010000066.1, read as the reverse complement.
ATTTGTATAATTCTTCAGGATGGAAAGCGAAGCTGTTTGGTGTGGCTTGCAAATTATTGTTTCGCATAAAGCTTTCATTCTTAATTGCTCCTGATAAGTTTTATTTACTATCCACCAAACCAATTTTGCAGGATGAATGGCTGATGAAAAAGGATTTTGATTCGTTTGCCGTTTTTACTGGAACTGTAGGTCCAAATAGAAAGGTTTTGTTTGCTCTGCATAAAGAAAATGAGACGATTGGCTTTGTTAAACATCCAATTAGTATTGCATCATCACTTTTAGTTGCAAATGAGAATGTTATTCTTCAATTTTTTAAGGATACTCAATTTGAAAAATTATCCATACCACTTGGTAATAATTTAGGTAATGGAGATTTATTTACGAATGATATGAGGCGAAGTAAATGCAAATCAGAGGCTGATTTCACCAATACGCATGCTTCGGCACTACAGGAGTTGTACACTTTAGAGACTGAAAAATTACAACTTGAAAATTCTGCTTTTTATAAGAATTTAAAGAATCAGATCAATAATATTTATGAAGATAGCAAGCTGCCGTTTCATAGTGAAATAAGTAAACAGCTTCATATTTTATTTGAGTCGCTTAATTTGAAACAAGAGCTTTCTTTTTCATGGGCTCATATGGATTTCACGCCATGGAATCTCTTTGTAGATCAGGGAAATAATCATGTTGGAATAATTGATTGGGAGTTGGCTAAACCTCGTGTGCCAATTCTTTTTGATGCTTTTCATTTTGTATTTCAATCTCAAATTCTGCTGAAAAATCAAAATTTCAACAGCATCTTCAAATGTTTAAACGATCAGGTGAAGAATAAGCCAATAATTGAAGATTTAATAAGAGATAATGATATTGATTTTGAACTTCATTACCGATTGTATCTTCTTTATAATATTTCTTATTATCTGAATGTTTATCAGGATCAGGTTCGTTTGCATCTTCAGGTCAATTGGCTGACCAAGGTTTGGTATGAGGCTTTATTCTCACAAGCTTCAATGACGAAAAGCAGGACATTTAGAGCGGTTTTTATTGCTGATTTATTTCAAAGTTTAGACAATAAAAAATATGCATGGCTGCATGCCTGCGATACAAAAATTGAAGAGATTAATTTGAATTCCGATATCGACTTGCTTGTAGTGAATTCAGTACAAAAAGAAGTGATGGAATTTTGCAAAACTCATGTGTTGCTTTCACGAATTCACCATGTGAAGAAAAGCTTTATGACCACTGTTGAATTGTATTTTATGGATGGCTCATTTTTAAGTTTAGATCTAATAACCAGACTTGTGCGCAAGAATTTGGTATTTATGGATGCGAATAAGGTTCTTGAAAATTCAATTTTAAATTCGGAAGGAATTTGCGTTCCATCAAAAAAAGATGATTTGAACTATCTCGTACTATTTTATACGCTGAATTTTGGATCTATACCCAATAAATACAAGGAGTATTATTTTAAGATGGAGGGTGAAATGAGAATTCCTTTTATAAAATTTTTGAATGAAGAATACAGAATGACTGGACTTAGTCTGGCGCAAATGTTTAATGAATTGCATTTGAGTTTTTTTGTAATGAGAAAGATATTGTTGAAAATGAATCTGAATCGGGGATTCTGTTTTTTGAAGAATACCTTGAATTATTTAATTGATACCGCAGGTTCATTCGTTTTACGAAAAGGTATTGTTGTTACGTTTAGCGGAGTTGATGGAGTGGGTAAATCAACATTAATAAATGATTTGGCCTTGCGCCTTAGGAATGATTACCGAAAGAAAGTGGTGATTTTACGTCACAGACCTTCCTTGCTTCCTATTTTAAGTGCCTGTCGATATGGAAAAAAAGAGGCAGAAAAACGTGCTGCCAACACACTGCCGCACCAAGGTAAAAACAAAGGAATTCTTTCTTCATTGGTACGGTTTTTATACTATTTCTCAGACTATTTATTGGGTCAGATATATGTGAATTTCCGCTTTGTTTTGCGCAATTATGTTGTGATATACGATCGGTATTATTTTGATTTTATTAATGATTCAAAAAGATCCAATATCGTTCTTTCAAAAAACTTTGTTCAAACTCTCTACAGTTTTATCCATAAGCCAAAACAAAATTTTTTCCTCTACGCAAAACCTGAAGTTATCAGACAAAGAAAGAAGGAACTATCTGCATCGGAGATTAATGAACTAACGGGGAATTACATGCAAATGTTTACTCGGTTTACCAATAAATATGAGAATTCAGAATACCACTGTATTGAGAATATTAATCGGGATAAAACCCTGCAGAAAATTCTGAATCATGTAGTTCCTGGTTTGTGAAACTAATTTAATAACTGAAAAGATGAAAATATTTTTAGAAAGGATGATACAAAAGAGAAATCCACAGTTTCAATTCGATACTGATGTTAGTATTCAAATGCTTATTGCTTTGTTCGTAGATAAATTGCTTTGTTTGATTCGATCCTATAAGCTCATTTTTAGATTTAGAATACCTAAGTTTTTGCTTTTGGGAAGAGGGGTTCGGTTTTTTATGCTTTGCAATATCAGTTTTGGCAAATGGGTTAAATTGGATGATTTTGTCTATCTGAGTGCATTGGGAAAAGGAAAAATTCGAATTGGTAATAATTCAGGAATTGGCGCTTATAGTCGAGTAATTATTTCAAGTAGTTTTAATGATATCGGCGAATACATTCGAATAGGAAATAATGTTGGTATAGGTGAATTTGCTTATTTGGGAGGAGCCGGCGGTTTGGATATTGGTGACAACTGCATTATTGGTCAGTATTTGTCTTGTCACCCCGAAAATCACAACTATTCTTCAGATGAGGAGTTAATACGTAATCAGGGAACTGAAAGAGAAGGGATTTGGATTGGCAAAAACTGTTGGATTGGTTCGAAAGTTACAATTTTGGATGGTGTCGTAATAGGAAACAATTGTGTGATTGCTGCAGGAGCAGTGGTTACCAAAAGTATGCCTGCCAATTCAATAGTTGGTGGAGTTCCTGCAAAAGTGATTAAAAACAGATCATCCAATATTTTTCAAAAAACAGCTTAAATCAAAAGGTATGAAACGGCCATGATTAAATAATTATTAACTCACATACGAGCATGATTATTTAATTCATGGTAAGTTCCATCTAACAACTAAAAAAATTATAAACAGATGAAAACAATATTAGTTTCAGCGTACGCAATAAATCCATACAAAGGTTCGGAAGATGGCACAGGATGGAATTTGGTGCTTCAAATTGCCCGGTTTCAGAAGGTTATTGCCATCACAAGAGAAAATAATCGATCTCATATTGAAAGATATCTTTTGGCCGAACCCAATGTATTGTACAAAAATATAAGCTTTCTATACTTTGATACGCCAAAATGGATGCGATTCTGGAAAAGAGGAGAGCGTGGAGCAATGCTTTACTACTTATTGTGGCAGTATTTTCTTCCTGCTTTTATTAAAAAGAAAGAGATTGATTTCGATCTGGTTCACAATCTAAATTTTCATAACGATTGGTCTCCATCTTGGTTGTGGAAGCTTAAAAAACCAATGGTCTGGGGTCCGGTAGGACATCACCCAATAATTCCTAAAGAGTATATTTCAAATGGGAGAATTGAAAAAATGAAAGATCACTTGAAGTGGATGGTGAAAAATTATTTTTGGAAATACGATCCATTTTTGAAAAAGACGCTTCATAATACTTCAAAAGTGTTGGCTATGCATTCTCAAGTAGAGAAAGTGTTAGGATTGGAGAAAGAGAAGATTGTTTATTTATCTCAGGTTGGAGCAACAGATGTTAATTATGTTGAGAAAACTGAGCCGGATGAATTTGTAGTTCTATCCGTTGGGCGTTTTGTTACATTAAAAGGATTTGATATTGCCATAAAGGCATTTGCAAAGTTCTATCATTCCTTAAATCAGGAACAAAAAAAGAAAGTTAAATTTAAAATTATAGGTAAGGGACCTGAGGGAAATAAACTGATTGGCTTAGCTCTTAAATTTAAAGTAAAAGATTCAGTTGAGTTCGTTAAGTGGATGTCAAAGAGTGATTTAAAAAAGGAGTATGAAAATGCTTCAGTTTTCCTTTTTCCATCGCACGAAGGTGCAGGAATGGTTGTTGCCGAAGCACTTTCTTATGGAATTCCTTTATTGTGTTTTGATAATTGCGGACCCGGAGAATTAGCCGGTTTTTCTGGAATGAAAGTACCATATTCTTCTCCTGAAAAAAGTATAAATGGTTTCGCTAAGCATCTGCAAACTCTTTATGCCGATCCATTTTTACTTCAAATTATGTCGAAGGTTGCACGTGAAAGATTTGAATCGCAATTTCGATGGGATCGAAAGGGAGATATTTTGAAAGAAGTTTATGCACAACTCTAAAACCAAGCTTTATGAATAAGAAGATGATATGTTTTCACCTGTTGAATGATTATAGCGGGAGTCCAAAAGTGCTTTCGCAGGTAATTAACGGCTTTGTGAAGTCGGGAATAAATGTTGATATGTATTGTGCTGAAAATGGGCAGAAAGGCTTTCTTTCGAACCTTAATGGTGTAAATGAGCATCATTTCTACTACAAGTGGAGTCCGGTTAAACTAGTTACATTAATTCGATTGTTTTACAGCCAGTTGATTCTATTTCTGCGTTTGTTTACGTATTGGAATCAGGATGTTGTATTTTATGTAAATACAGTATTGCCGTTTGGTGCTTTGTTAGCAGGAAAGTTTATGGGGAAAAGAGTTATATGTCATTTGCACGAAACGTCTATACAGCCTAAAATTTTAAAGTGGTATTTGTTTAAAATTGTTGAGATAACTACGAGCGATGTAATTTATGTATCCGAATTTCTTAAAAAACAGGAACCAATAAGGAGATCAAAACATCATGTAGTATACAATTCCTTGCCACAGGAATTTATGCTTATATCAGATCAGTTTTATGCTGAAAAGAAAAAGAATACCGTCCTAATGATTTGCAGCTTAAAGGAGTATAAAGGGGTTTTTGAATTTGTGAAATTGGCAGTCAGTTTACCTGATATAAAATTTGAATTGGTAGTTAATGCTGCATTTGAAGCTCTTTCGGATTTTTTCAAGGATACAACGATTCCTAAAAATTTGAAAATATTTCCTGTTCAGAGAAATGTACATGCATTCTATTCAAGGGCGTTTATGGTTTTAAATTTATCGCATCCCGATAAATGGGTCGAAACTTTTGGCTTAACAGCCTTGGAAGCTATGTGCTACGGAGTTCCGGTAATTGTTCCTCCAGTTGGTGGTATTGCTGAGGTAGTACAACACGGAGTAAATGGATTTCGAATTGATGTTCGTGAGTTTATTACTATTAAAAGTACTATAAAGCGTTTGTGGAGTAGCTCAGATGAGTATCAGCGTTTTTCGATGAATGCAAAAAAGAGAATTTTGGATTTTATGCCTGATCTTATGCAAACAAGAATACAGAATATTGTTTTTGGGGTGTAGTTTCAATTTGCAACTAAAGTTTTAATACAGATAATATCTTTCAATGGTTCACCTCTCGAAAACCCTGCAAATAGTAGGGTTTTCTTTTTGGCACAAACTTTTCATAGTTTCTATTATAAAATAAGAATGAATTTTTCAGAAGAATATTTTAATCTTAAAATACTAAGGATGAAAAAAATCGCAATAATAGGAACCGCAGGTGTACCAGGAAGATATGGTGGATTTGAAACTTTAGCTCACCACTTAGTACTTAATTTAAGTAAGGATTTTAAAATATCAGTATACAATTCCACTCACACTTATGCTGAGAATGAGAGACCAAAATTTTGGGCAGGAGGAAGAATCTTTTACATACCCTTAAATGCGAATGGGTGGCAAAGTATCATTTACGATATCATTTCTATTATTCATGCCTTGTTTTATGTCGATATTTTAATTGTATTAGGTGTTTCAGGAGGTATTGCTTTTCCTTTTGTACGATGGTTTACAAATAAAAAATTGATTGTGAATATCGACGGATTGGAATGGAGAAGAAACAAGTGGAACAAATGGGTAAGGAAATTTCTACGTTTTTCTGAAAAATTGGCCGTCCGTTATTCCCATGCTGATATCACCGACAATGCAGTAATAAAAAAATACACTGCTCTTATTTATAAGAGTTTAAGTCATGAGATTGCATATGGTGCAGATCATGTAGAAAAACAGCCGATTACACGAGGTATGAAAGCGAAGTATTCTTTTTTAGTGGAACCTTATGCATTTAAAGTTAGTCGAATCGAACCAGAGAATAATGTACATCTAATTTTGGAAACTTTTTCTGAATTACCCTATCGAACCTTAGTGGTAGTAGGAAATTGGCAGGCTAGCGAGTATGGTATAAATCTGATGAAAAAATATGGTAATATCAGTAATATTTACTTGCTCGACGCAATTTACAATCAGGTTGAATTGGATACGCTGCGTTCCAATTGCTATGTGTATATACACGGGCATAGTGCAGGAGGAACCAATCCATCTTTGGTAGAAGCTATGATGCTTGGCTTGCCTGTAGTTGCCTTCAATGTAGCATTTAACAGAGCTACTACCCATGGTGAAGCTTTGTATTTTAGAGAAAAAGAAGATTTGAAGCGTATTATCATTTTTACTGCAACAAAGGAGTATTATAAGCTGGGAGAACAGCTTAAAATTGTAGCTCAAAACGAATATACCTGGAAAATAATATGCAGGAAATATGCGAATATCATTTATTCTTTTGATTACAACTATTCTAAAAAAATGGTACTCCCGAGTTTGTCGTCTTATGGAAGGGAGTTTTTGATTAAGAATGAAATGGCTCACTTTGAATTTCCCCGGTTTTTTTATCAAGAGATTGATTTGTAATTAAAATCCTAAGAAATCATGAAAATACATATCGAAATTATACTTGCTTATTTATTAGCTTTTATTGTCTGTTTGATTTTAACACCTGTCTTAATCCATATTTCTAAGAAAAAAGGGTTACTGGATGTTCCCAATCATAGAGCTTCACATGCAGTACCAACACCTACTTTGGGAGGTTTGCCTATTTTTGCAGGATTGCTGTCTGTCTTGGTTTTTTGTTTAGGATTTGGTGGATGTATATCAATTTATTATTTGTTAGGGGGACTAATGGTGCTGGTAATTACTGGTGTTGTTGATGATATAATTAATCTGAAAGCTTCAATTCGTATGTTAATTCAATTTGCTTTGGCTTTTGGGGTAGCAAGTCAGGGAATTCGATTTGTCAATTTGCATGGATTTTTTGGTATTTATGAGCTTCCTGTTATAATCCAATATTTGATTACCATATTTTTTATAGTTGCGATTACAAATGCCTTTAATTTGATTGATGGAATAGACGGTTTAGCCGGTGGTTTAGGCTTTATTAATATGCTTGTTTTGGGAGTCGTGTTTGTTCTGATTGGTCAGCGTATTAATACTATTATTTGTTTCGCTATGGCTGGAGCATTGCTTGCCTTTTTACTTTTTAATTTTAACGGAGCAAGAATTTTTATGGGAGATACTGGATCGTTAATTCTTGGTTTTCTTACAGCTTATTTATGCATTCAGTTAACTTTAGATTCGGGAGATTCATTGGGTTTTATGACTGGAGTACAAAAGCTGACAGTTGTGTTTGGTGTTGTGATTGTTCCTTTGTACGATATGGTTCGGGTGGCCATTCAAAGGGTGATAAAAAAGAAATCCCCATTCTCTGCAGACAAAACGCACATTCATCATTTATTAACTAAAACAGGAATGAATCACATGAGGGCTTCCTTAATACTATATTTTGTGCATGCTTTAATCTTGTTCTTTATTTTTTGGTTTAGTGCGAAGTATTATTGGGAGGGCATTTTTACGGCAATAACTATTGTGGTTTTGACTATTGAATTCTCCGCATTTTTGGAATTGAAAGTCGCGATTGGAAAGCTTTTCCTATATAACTCTTTAAGAAAAAATATTCAGAATAAAAATCGGTTTTTATAAAATTAGAGATCATGGAAAAGAAACAATTAGTGTACATTTTAGATGATGATCCGTTATTTTCGTTTGCACTGGAAATATGGTTGGAAAGGCAGGGGAAGTATATCGCGATGGTTTTTACCAATTCAAAAGATTTTTTTGATGCATTCGAAGGGCTTCGTCCTGATATTATTATTCTTGATTTTGTATTGGGAGAAGAAAAGACTGGAGTTCATAATGGAGGGGAAGTAGCTAAGAAAATTATGGAATTTGATGAAAAAACACCAATGCTTATGCTGAGTGGTCAGAAGGAACTTCAGGTTGCTGTAGATTTATTTAGTTGTGGAATTGTTGATTATATAGTAAAGGATGATGCCTTTCATACCCATTTAACGTGCGCATTGTTGCGCCTTGAACAAATGCAAAAGTTAAAAACAGAAATTGCTAAATTAAAAGTTCAGTCGAATATACAAATAAGAAGATTGGCTATTGTGGCTGCTATAACTTTGATTTTTTGGATAATTGTTGGAGTTGTTTAATTGTAGATACAAAAAAGAATATTGATTTGTGCCGCAATCAGCTTTTATGCTTCTTTAACTTCTTTTTCAGGCTTTTAACGTTTTAATTTTTTAACTTTAGAAGAGAATAAAACTAGTAAATAGTTTTTTTTTATAGATTTAGGTTAGTAAATAGTGGTTAGTGAAAAAGTCTGGTGTGATGCCCAGACTTTTTTCATTTTAGATATTCATAATTTTTTCACGAAATATTTTTATTGTACCTGTTTAATTTATTGGGGTTTGGTGAACATATGTCAGTCTGTTTAAGTTTTATTAATCTGCCTTTTGAGGAATTAGTAAACATATTTCGTAGATTTGATTGTGAACTTAATTGAATTTTATCAATTTAAATTTGAAAAATCAGACCATGAAAAAATCTATTTTTATACTTTTTGTATTGTTTGGGTTTGCTCTTAGTGCTCAAAACACGAAAGTTGAAGTGTTAAAAGAGTTCTTAAAAGGGACTCTGCAATTGGATGTTGCTGCTATTGATTTAGGACAACCTATTTTTAGTATTAACAAGTTGGCTTCTGTTAAAGCTGATAAGGTGATTGATTTAACAAAGGAAAATGTAGCTGAAGTTTTAGCTGAAGCAAAAAGCTATTCTGCATGCATTATCACTGTTGGTGTTCATACAATTGTTAAAGTTACCGATTTTGAGGATTGTAGTCCAAGTGGCGCATGGGGAACATGTATGCCAATGGGAAAAGGTTACATCCAAAAGGCTGGAGTTTTAAATGAAGCAAGTGATTATCTTAAAAATATCATTGGCCGACCAGGTTCTCAGGAAAGAAAAGTATTTCTATTCAAGTAGTAATTTTCAATACAATATAAGAAAGAGGGTGTCCGAAAAGTTCAATTTTATTGTTATTATGATTCCGATAGCAATCGGGATCGCTCAACATGACATTTCTAAGTGAAACTTTACTTTTCGGACACCCGTTTCGCTATTATTGTCGGTTACTCATTATTGGTAATTGTATATCTCAAAGGAAACTCTACGGTTATTTGCCCGGCTCTTACTATCGGTATTTGCCACAACAGGTAAACTTTCACCATGAGGCACTACAATTATTTGATTATCGGGAATTCCGTTAAGCATCAAATAGTTTTTGACTGTTAAAAGGCGTTTATAGGCCAATTCCACGTTAGAACTATCGGAACCGATGTCATCTGTATGCCCATGCATTTTTAGGGTGTATTTCTTGTTGTTTTGCAGAATCGCAATTAATGTGGCAAGTTTTCTTCTGGAATACTCGGTAAGAGTGAAGTTGCCAAAGGAAAAATAGATATTTTCCAAACGTGCCGCCATCTCAATTTTCTCCTCTTTTTGTTCCGGACAGCCTTTGTTTTCATAGCTTCCTGGTATTTCCGGACAAAGATCTTCGCTGTCAACAATACCATCTTTGTCAGAATCTACCGCACAACCGGTTTCATCAACAATGTAGTACGAGGGAGTGTTAGGGCATTGATCAACATCATCGGCAACACCATCTCTGGCGCCCGTGTCACCCTGCGGCTACCCTACCGCGAAGCCCCGGACACCCATGGCGGCCTGGCTTTGCTGGTCGAGGACAGCGAAGAGCTGCGGGCCACCTTTCGCGATATGCTGATTGATATCGGCCATTCCGTCATCGAAGCCACCTCGGCCGACGAGGCCTGCGCGTTGCTGGCGGATGTGGAAGATATTGCATTGGTCCTGTCGGATATCCGGCTAGAGGGTGAGGCCACCGGCCTGGATCTGCTGACCCGATTGCAGGGATCGGGGCTGCCTTGTATCCTGATGACCTCGTTGCCGTCCCACGACCCGCTGCACCGTGCAGCTCTCAAATGTAGTCCAGTGCTGCAAAAACCTTTCACCGCTGACCAGCTCTCAGCACTGCTCAACTCAGAGGTTGCGGCATGACACCACCCCTTATCACCATCCTCGACGACGAACCAGAAATCCGCCGCATCCTTAGCGAAGCACTGGACGAAGCCGGATTTCGCACTCAGAGTTTTGCTCGCGCCCGCGAATTTGAGGCCTCTTTAAAACGGGTCACGCCGGATGTCTGTCTGGTCGATTTATCGCTGCCTGATACCGACGGGTTGGCCTTGGTGCACCGGTTGGCCTTGGAACAGGGCGCAGCGGTGATCATCATATCTGGCCGTGCCCAGGTGCAGGATCGGGTGACCGGGCTTGAACTTGGCGCTGATGACTACATCACCAAACCGTTTGACCCGGCCGAGGTGGTTGCCCGCGTCCGCGCCCGGTTGCGCAGTGGACCGCGCCCAGTTTCGCATTCAGGAAATACCGCACATTTTTCCGGCTGGACCGCGCATTTCGAACGATACATGCTGGAAGATGAAAGCGGTGTGGAGACCCCGTTCTCCCATGCCGAAGGCGAAGTGCTGCGGTTGTTTCTGGATAGCCCAAAGCGGCTGAT
>JAESUW010000028.1 GCA_016760525.1 Labilibaculum sp. | reverse complement strand
ATAATTCTCTTTTGACTCAACTGGTAAGTCAAATATTGTTCAAATTCTTTCAGTGACTAAAAATAAACAATATTGATTATTTGTTTGTATACATTCACAACATATTAATAAAATAAAGTTATAATCATATGAATCGCATTAAATTTTTATCTAAAACCACACTAACTGTTGCGGTACTTTTTTCATTAGTTTTATTAGGGTGTGCTAATAAGCAAAAAAAAGCTAGCATAGAAACCACGACTGCTAGTATTACAGAGAAATCGCCTTTTTTCAAATTATCATTGGCTCAATGGTCTCTCCATAAACAGATTAGAAATGGTGAAATGAGTCCCTTGGATTTTGCTCAAAAAGCAAGTGAGCTTGGTTTTGAGGGTATCGAATATGTAAGCCAACTTTACAGGGATGAATTAAAAAAAGATGCTGATCCACAATTAGCAATGGAGGTACTTTTAAAAACCCTAAAACAAAAAAGTAAAACTTATAACGTTCGTAATGTATTGATTATGGTTGATGGAGAAGGTGACCTAGGAACTTTAGATGGAGCCAAAAGGGAAGAAGCCGTAAATAATCATAAAAAATGGGTGGATGCTGCAAAGTATTTAGGCTGTCACTCCATTCGTGTGAATGCAAAAGGGGTAGGTACCGCTGAGGAAGTAGCAAAGGCTGCAGTTGCAGGTCTGGGAAAACTTTCAGAATATGCTGAAAAACAAGGAATCAATGTCCTGGTGGAAAATCATGGAGGTTATTCTTCTAATGGCCAATGGTTGGCAGATGTTATGACCAGAGTAGGGAAATTAAACTGTGGAACCCTTCCTGATTTTGGTAATTTTTGTATTACTAAAGGCTATGGATCCATCAATGATGCAAATTGTAAAGATGCTTATGATATCTATAAAGGAGTTTCTGAGCTGATGCCTTTTGCTAAAGCAGTAAGCGCCAAAAGCTATGATTTTGATGAAAATGGTAAACAGCCAAAAATTGATTATGTTAAAATGCTGCAGGTAGTTAAAGATGCTGGTTTTACAGGATTTATTGGTGTTGAATATGAAGGTGCAAACTTAGAGGAAGAAGCTGGAATTATGGCAACAAAAAAATTATTACTTAGTGCCGCAAAAGAACTAAACTAAGCAAAAATTAAAATAATTGGTTTAATAAACTTTGCCATCTAGGGTTTTAGATATTGTCTGTTTTTAGTTACTGAAAAAATGATGACACTTATATATTGAAATAATTTGATATTTTCTAGAATGTTTGCATATGCTGAATTACATTTTTACTTAGTGATTTCCAAAATAAATTATAAAGAAAAGACCATCATAGATTGAAATGGTAAAAAAAATAAGACTTGGAATATTAGGAGGAGGAGGAGATTCGCTGATTGGTGAATTGCACAGGGTGGCAGCATTTATTAATGATAATTATGAAATAGTTGGAGGGGTATTTACTCCTGATTGGAAAAAAAACATAAAATTTTCTGAGCAAATTGGGTTGCCTACGGATAGGATCTACAAAGATTTTGATGCAATGATCTCCAATGAATTAAATCTTCCTGAAAGTGAAAGAATGGAAGTTGTTTCTATACTGACACCTAATTTTTTGCATTTCCCTATGGCAAAAGAATTAATTGATGCAGGCTTTAATGTAATTTGTGAAAAACCCATGACAACTACTTATGCCGAAGCTAAAATTTTGGAAAATGCCTTGGCGAAATCAAAAAAAGTTTTTGCATTGACTCATACTTACACAGGTTACTCTATGGTTAGACAGATGAGAGAAATGATAAAATTGGGAGTTTTAGGCAAAATACATAAAGTGGATGTTCAGTATTATCAAGGTTGGATAAATAAACTCATTCATGATCCTGAGAAGAGAAAAACCACTTGGAGGTTGGATCCTGAAAAATCAGGTGAAAGTTGTTGTGTAGCTGATATTGGCGTTCATGCATTTAACATGATAGAATTCACTACAGGATTAGAGGTGAAATCTGTTCTTGCCGATTTCAACTATTTGTACAGTGATAATAAGATGGATATTGACGCTACTATGTTGCTTCGATTTTCCGAACATGTAAAGGGAATTGTTCGCTCCAGTCAAATAGCAACTGGTGAAGAAAATTGTTTAACTATTGTTATTTACGGAGAAAAAGGCGGACTTAAGTGGGAACAAGAAAATCCGAATTTTCTTTATGTGCTATCTGAAGATAAGCCATTACAAGTATATAAACCTGGACATGCTTACAATAGTGAACTTTCATTGGATGGAGCAAAGCTTCCTCCCGGTCATCCGGAAGGGATTTTTGATTCGATGGCAAATATTTATAAGGGGGTTGCCAGAGCAGTTAGAGACCAAGAATACAATTCAGGTGAGTTTCCAACAATGAAAGATGGAGTACGTGGAATGAGTTTTGTTGAAAAATCAGTGGAGTCAAATAAGAAAGGGAATGTTTGGGTTGCGTTAGAAAATTAGATTGATTAAAAGATAGAATAGTTTTAATGATAATGCCAATGTCTATGTTTTTAATGTGTAAGCAAGGCTCCAAAGAATTAAATGAAATTGTAAATAGAACTAAAGTTATTACTTTGGATAAAGTGAAAATTAAATCGTGCTGGACAAACCCTTTTGATGAATTTTTTTTTAAAGCTTTAGGATGTTTAGTGTTGATATTAAAAATATAAAATTAAATTATTGTTTTTTCTAATTAAATAAGAGTAATATTATGAGTAAGATTAAAAAAGGAAGTACCTTATCCCGTAGGGCTTTTGTAGGTAAAACTTTAGTTGCAACTGCTGGCTTCACTATAGTTCCTTCTTTCGCTGTAAGCGGTTTGGGATATAAAGCACCCAGTGATAAATTGAACATTGCAGCAATAGGTATTGGAGGTATGGGGTTTAGTAACCTAAAACAAATGGAAACCGAGAATATTGTAGGTTTATGTGATGTAGACTGGAAATATTCCGATCGGGTTTTTAAACATTATCCAAAAGCAAAAAAATACAAAGATTTTAGAAAAATGTATGATGAAATGGATAAATCAATCGATGCTGTTGTTGTAGCAACTGCTGATCATACACATGCCATTGTTGCAGCCCAGGCAATATCCATGGGTAAACATGTTTATGTACAAAAGCCATTAACACATACGGTTTATGAATCTCGGCTTTTGACAAATCTGGCGGACAAATATAAAGTAGCCACTTCTATGGGAAATCAGGGAGCTTCAGGAGAAGGAGTTAATTTAGTAACCGAATGGTTGGCCAATAATGAAATTGGAGAAGTAACAAGAGTGGAAGCTTTTACAGATCGTCCTATCTGGCCCCAAGGCCTTCCTAAACCAGAAGCCATGCAGGCACCTGATACTTTAGACTGGGATCTATTTTTAGGACCTGCTAAACATCGTCCGTTTAATGAAATGTATACACCATGGAATTTTCGTGGATGGTGGGATTTTGGTACCGGAGCATTAGGTGATATGGCTTGTCATATATTGCATCCTGTTTTTGTTGGGCTTGAGTTGGGTTATCCAACTTCTGTTCAAGGAAGTTCAACATTACTACTTGCTGATTCTGCACCAAATGCAGAAAAAGTGACACTTACTTTTCCAAAACGTAAATCTAGTTCTAAATTAAAATTGCCAGAAGTTAAAGTTACTTGGTATGATGGTGGTTTGCAACCAAATAAACCAGAAGGATGGCCCGATGGAAAAGATATGAATAACGCAGGAGGAGGAGTAATATTCCATGGAACAAAAGACACATTGATTTGTGGGTGTTATGGAAGGGACCCTTGGTTGTTGTCAGGTAGAATACCAAATGCGCCAAAATTTAGACGACGTGTTGTCACAAGCCATGAACAGGATTGGATTAGAGCATCTAAAGAAACCTCTTCAAACCGCGTGGAAACGGCATCTCCTTTTTCTGAGGCCGGACCATTTAATGAAATGGTTGTTATGGGGGTTCTAGCCGTACGCCTTCAAAATTTAAATAAAGAATTAGAATGGGATGGTAAGAACATGAAGTTCACCAATATTAATGCTGATGAAGAAATTAAAATTATTATGGAAGATAATTTTAGTATTCATGATGGGCATCCTACATTTAATCAGAAATGGACAGACCCGGTTAATGCGAATAAATTTGCAGAAGAATTGATAAAACATAAATATAGTTTCCCAGATGATATTTTTACTAATAAGCCGCAAAAATAGTAAAATTTTTAAATTTTAAGATGTAAGATTTTTGTGTCTGTTTATTTAAAAACTGATATTTGTCAGGAACAAAGGTTTGCAGAAGGAAATAATATTCTTGTTTTAATTCAGTAAGAATTTAAATTAGATGCTGAAATAAAAGAAAATCAAATGTTTGACATGTTTTGCTGCAAAATAATGACAATTTATTCTTGAGTGTAGAAGAGAATTGAATACTATCCTAATTTTGTTTTATCTTTCAGGTGTATAAAACCAAACTAATATATTGTGAAAGTTATCGAATCGCATGTTGTTCCGGATGGTGTAGGAGAGATTCGACTACAGGATTATGCCCCTTCCATTTTCATTTCGATTTCCTCTCATCAGGGGATGAAAAAGGCCATAAAGAAAAAAAAGGTTTTGGTAGATGGCATCGTGGCATCAACGGGATTATGGGTGAAACCGGGACAACGAATTGAATTGTGCGATTTGGAGTTACCTCCTGTAAAAGTTTATGAGGTACAACTGGAGGTTATTTATGAAGATGAGCACATTGCCGTGATCAATAAGCCTGCAGGAATTTCGGTAAGTGGGAATTTATTTCGAACGATACAGAATGCTTTGCCTTTTAATTTAAAGTCATCATCGTGCCAGGATGAATTGCCGGTTTTTCGTCCTGTTCATCGTTTGGATAATCCTACTTGTGGATTGCTGTTGATAGCTAAAACATCTCAGGCAATTGGAGAGTTGGGTGTTCAGTTCGAAAATAGAACTATTACTAAACAATATACGGCTGTAGTTATTGGCAATTTACCCGATAAAGGGAAAGTTGATATGCCTGTTGATGGTAAGGATGCCATTAGTTCATTTCGGGTAATTCGAAGAAATAACTCAATTCGTAATCAAACCTTAAGCATGGTTCATTTGTTTCCAAAAACAGGAAGAACTCATCAGTTAAGAATTCACATGGCAGGAATGGGGACTCCCATTTTAGGCGATAAATTGTATGGAAGTGAAGGTGAGATTTTGCGTAAAAAAGGATTATTTCTGTGTGCAACAGGACTCCAGTTTCATCATCCATTTACGAAGGAGAAAATGGATCTTTCGGTAGATCCACCTTATAAATTCGGACGTTTTATGGAAATGGAAGAAATGCGTTGGGAGAAATACAAAGATGATTTGAATGTTGTATAATTACTCGTAGAAAGCTTCTATTCCAGGATATCCAAATTTTTTCTTGGCCATTTCTGTAGGGAATATCATGTACTGTACCTCGGCTTCAGAGCAAATTTTTCCATTTTCATCTAAAATCTCAGCATGAATACTGGCAAATTTCTTTTCTTGAGAAACCAAGCGGGCTCTCACAGTTAGTAATCCTTTATCGGTAAAAGCAGAACTTCTAAATTTTGCATTTAAGGCAGTTGTTACTCCGCTGGTTTGGCATTTTACGAATACTACCCAACAAGCAATCTCATCGAGAATAGTAGTTTGCACACCTCCGTGCAGTACATTTTTGAAACCAGCTAAATGAGCTTTAGGATCCCACTTTGAAACAATGAATTCACCATCTTCCATAAATTCCATTTGCAGGCCTTGTTCATTTTTAGGAGAGCAACCGAAGCAGTTTCCGTTTTCAGTTTCAATATAAGGATTGATTATTTTTTTCATGTTTATTGATTTTTGGATTCGAAAGTATGAAACGTCCATGTTTAAAGATTTCCATACACAGAAAGATGATTATATGGTAAGTTCCATATGGCAAAAATTTAAAGTTATAAACTTATGAAAGGATTTTTAATTTTGAAATTTTATAAGAGGTTAAAAGCGAAATTTAAGCAGTAATTTAATTTCTGATTTTGTGTCACTACTTATTTCTGAATTGCCAGAGCCGATTGTTGATTGATTGGAATATTTTGTTTGCGCGTATTTTACGTATAATTTAAAATTTCTATTTACTTGCCAATTGAAATTAAAATATAAACGGCTTCCTTTTAAATAGTAGGCAGGTATCGAATAGGCGTAAAGAATGTCGTTTTCGTAAGCGTAAATTCGCGAATTATAAGATTCTGTATCGAATAAAGCGTAACGAAGATTCATAGAAATTGGCTTATTGGTAAAATGGTAGATTAAATCCTGATAGATCAGATAACCATTTTCGCTTCTGTTTTCCTTTTGGTATTGAGAGAATTCAATTCTGTTTCTAATTTCCCAATTTTCATTAATATTTGCTGATAAATGAAGTCGGTATTGATTTTTCTTTTGAATGACAAGACCTTTTATAATGTCCGATTTATTGTTTACGGGTTTGTTTTCTTGTTTGTATCTAAAGTAAATAGAAACTGAATTGTTTGGTGTGAATTCGAGTTGTGAGAAATATTCGTGTCCTTCGCTTGGCGAGTTGGCTGAATATCTTAACCAGGGAAACTGAAACTGATCGTAGTAGGCTTTTATTGTCCATTTTGGATAAGGATGAAATTCTACACCCATGTAAAAACCTTCTTCGTTTTGGGTTTTGCTTTGTTCTGCAAATGCATTTGAAAATAAAGCATGATAATCTGGATCATATTTTCGGTATATCAACTCAAAGTTTAACTGTGGATGAGCTTGAATGTTTGCACCTTGCAGTAGTGCTGTTCCTCCGGATTTACTTTGTGCAATTTCCCCAAATAAATGGATGGATAGAAATTGACTTTCGTAGTAAATACTAATATTTCTGTTTGTATTTCCTCTAAAGTTGTAATAGTTGTAGGGTGCAAGGGCTCCTTTTATTTCAGGTGAGTAATTGGATCGCAAATAGGAAATTCCGAATTCGATATTATTTAAATTAGCTGATAAATATGATCCTAAAACCTTTTCTTCTAAATTGTGTTTCTTCTCAAATTCATTTTTATTACGGTGAAATCCAGTATTTATAATGCTGGATATAGCTGGATTGATAGAGTCAGAGTCAAGACTTCCATCTTTCTTTTTGTAGGAGGTGAATATCGCAAGTTTAATATTTTTAAGAGGTTCAATTACTACTGATATTCCTCTGTGAAATTGATTTTCATCAGTAGATTTATAGCTTTTTATTCCTTGAGATTTACAGGCATGATGAGTTGTGAGAGAGGATTTTCCGCCACCCAATCCTGACCATAGGCTTAATCCTTGTCCAAATTTAATTTGGTAATCGCCAAGGTTTACTTGTTTTAGAATCCCTTTGGAATTGTATTGAATGTGAGCAGAGTAGAAATCAAACCCATTTTTATTTTCTCCTTCAAAAAAAGGTTCTCCTTTGTCTTTTTCAGATGTGAACCCAAAAGATATTTTATTTTTAGCCGAAACATATTCGTAGCGGGAGTAATATTTCCATGGATTACCAAGATATCTTGAGTTGGAGTTTTCAATAGAGTAGCCTTTTTCTTTTTCAATTGTCTTTTCTGATTTTAGATACAAGATTTGTTTTGCTCTTTTTCTTGTGGTGAGTGTATCTTGTAATGCTTGTTTTAGATTTACAAAAGGAGCGATAGCTCTAATTGTTTCGGCGGAGAAACCGGGAATTAACTGCAACTCGTAGAGACTAAATATTTGGCCTGTATTTTTTCTGTATTTAATGAAGTTTGTAATTTGATTTTTGTTGAGAATAAATAGTTTCTCCAGATCATTTTCATTTGCATTATTTAAATTTAATGGATCGGCAAGAAGTATGTTTAACTCATCGAGAAACGCCGAATAGTCCAATTCTTCTTCGCTTTGTTCCGCAATTACTTCAATTAAATTCTCAATTAAATCATTTTGAGAACCTGTGTTTTGAGATATGGCTAATAAATAGGAATTGAGTAGGAAAAAGAATAGAATAAGTTTTTTGGAGAGCTTCATACACACAAGCTAAAAGGATATGTTAATATCAGCCGAAGGAGTATATCCTAATACCGGATGACGGGAAAATGAAATATTGGCTTTAGCTAATTTGTAAGAATAACCAATTCCCATACTAATTGAATTTGGGTGATTGTGAACACCGGCCCGTAAACAGATTTTCCCGGTTATCTCGTATTCTATACCGAATTTGGTTGTTGTGTTATGATTCAGATTCTTTTCAATTTCCGAAGTAATAATAGTTTGTTCTGATAATTTCCATGAAAGTCCAAATCTGGCAATGCAAGGAATTTCGTCTTCGTAATCTACAGTTGTGAAATTTGTTTGACTTGGGTTGAAAATGTGAAAGCCTAAATGAATATCGGGGAATATTTCTGCAAGAATTCCAGCTTCAAATGTGTACTGGCTTTGCGATCCATAAGATTGGTTTAGTTCTTTTCGAATTTGATCAAATTGTAGCCCTGCCCAAAAGTGTTTTCCTAATGCTCTGGAATAAGCAATACCAATTTTAGATTCTTTATATAGATTGAAGCCGAACTGTTTGTATGTTATACTAAAAGTGCCAAGCTTGGTAGGGTAGTTAAAATGAAACGCTTTCGTGCTTAGTTCTTTTGTCGCAAACCGGTTTTCGTAATAAGCTCCAAATGATTTTTCATTCAATTTTGCCAATATTGCCTGATTGTGAAATCCTGCCCAAATATCGAGTAAGGCAACACTGGAATTTCCCATGGCATGAGAGCGAGCTCCAGCTAAATGATTTTCATTTGATGCAAATAAATGAATTGGGAATAAAAGAAGAATTAGCAGATAAGTTTTTTTCATTCGGGCTTTGTTGATTTGGTCACATAGTTAAGGCGTATTGGTTGTGTTGAGATGAAACAGGAATCTTGCAGAGTAAACAAAATTATTTCATTGTTAAATATAATAAAAAAAACCACAAAACGTAATTATGTTTTGTGGTTTTGTGCGGTAAAATATTCTATTGTGTGTTAGTTGGTCTTGAAATCGTATTTGATTGAAGATAATTCTTCGTTCGCTTTTACGATTTTTTCTTTAAGACCTTCTTTAAATGCGATTACTTCTTTTTGTAATTTGCTATCACCAATAGCAAGTATTTGTCCGGCAAGAATGCCTGCATTCATGGCTCCATTAATACCAACGGTTGCCACAGGAATTCCTGGAGGCATTTGTGCAATACTCAAAAGTGCATCCATTCCATCTAAAGATGCATTAATTGGCACTCCAATTACAGGCACAGGTGTCATTGCCGCAATTACTCCAGGTAAATGTGCTGCCATTCCTGCACCGGCAATAATGGTTTTAATACCTCGGTCAAATGCACCTTTTGCAAACTTCTCAACTTCTTCAGGTGTTCTGTGAGCAGATAATGCATGAATTTCGAAAGGGATTTTGAAGTCATTTAAGACTTTGGCGGCTTTTTCCATAACCGGAAGGTCGGAAGTGCTGCCCATTATGATACTTACTTTTGCTTTCATGTGGTTTTATTCGTGGATTTAATAAATAAAATGACAAAAAATTGTACTTTTGCAACAAAATTTACGGAATTGTTTTAATACCAATGTTGCTTACATCTGTTATTATTTTTCAAGCGTAAAATTGAAAAAAAAATATGTATGTACCACTGTGGAATTGAAACATTTTTTATTTATGTATTTTTAAAGAGATACACATTTTATTAACGATATTTTAGGGCATTGCCTTAAACGCCCGATATTTCAAGAGAAATCTTGTTGGGGGAGATCGGACAACTAAGACAAAAATTGAATCAATGAAAACTGTAAAACTTCTGGATCGAGAATTTAGAGTGTCTATTCCTGCTGAGGATATTGACAAGGTAATTGCTCAAATGGCTGAAAAAATGAATAAGGATCTTGCGGGAACTGATCCTTTATTTATTTGTATTTTAAATGGTTCATTCATGTTCGCGTCGGATTTGATGAAGCAGATAACTGTAGAAAACGCTCAAATCACATTTATGAGATTGTCTTCATACGATGGAATGGGAACAACGGGTAAGGTGAAGAAACTGATGGGTTTTACCGAGGATTTAAAGGACAGAACAGTTGTTTTGCTGGAAGATATTGTTGATACAGGAATTACTATCACAAACACACTTGAACAAATAAAGGATTACGAAGCTAAAAAAGTTTTGATCGCCACAATGTTGTTTAAGCCTGATGCTTTAATTCGTGATGTGAAGTTGAATTATGTTGGTATGGAAATACCAAATGATTTTATTGTTGGAAGAGGATTGGATTATGATGGAATGGGTAGAAATCTTCCGGATGTATATACTGTAATCGAAAAATAAATGTTGAATATTGTTTTGTTTGGGCCTCCAGGTTCAGGAAAAGGGACACAGTCTAAGTTGCTTCAGGAAAAATATGGCTTGATTCATCTTTCTACGGGTGATGTTTGCAGAGAAGAGATTAAATTGGCAACACCGGAAGGATTAGAGGCGAAAAGATTGATTGATGGAGGAAATTTTTTTCCGGATAAATTAGCGTATCGAATTGTTGAGAAATTCTTGGATAGCAATATTACTGCGAAGGGGTTTGTGTATGATGGTATGCCACGTCATGAAGGTCAGATTGATGTGTTTGATGGAATGCTTGCCAAACGGGACAGTGTTGTTGATATGGTTATTGAATTAAAAGTTGAAGAAGAAGAATTGATTCAACGGCTTTTAAAAAGAGGCGAATCTTCTGGACGACCAGATGATGGAGGAAGAGAAGTGATTGAAAAGCGCCTTGGAATTTACGAAGATGTAACGGCTCCAATTGCAAAGAGATATCAGGAAAAGGGTATTTATCACTCAATCGATGCAATCGGATCATTAGAGAATGTACTGGAACGAATTAGCTTATTGCTAGAAGAATGTTTAACGGGGCGCATAGCTCCTGTTGAAGTACAATTGATAGAAAAAATATAATATTATGGCAGGGTCTAATTTTGTTGATTACGTAAAAATATTTTGTCGCTCGGGTGCCGGAGGAACTGGATCTACTCACCTTTTTAGAGATAAGTTGACCATGACTGGTGGTCCTGATGGTGGAAACGGTGGTCGTGGAGGACATGTTATCATACGTGCGAACAAACAGCTTTGGACTTTGGTTCATTTGAAGTTTAGTCGTCACGTATTCTCTGGTGATGGTGGTGATGGCGGTGCCAGTCGAAGCACGGGTAAAGAAGGAGAGGATAAAGTGATTGAAGTACCTCTGGGCACAATTGCCCGGGATGCTGAAACTGGTGAAGTTATTTTTGATGTAACAGATCATGGTGAAGAGAAAATATTGGTGAAAGGTGGTCGTGGAGGTATGGGAAACTGGAATTTCCGATCGTCAACAAATCAAACACCACGGTATGCTCAAACTGGAGAAGAAAGAGTTGAACGCCCGGTTATATTAGAATTAAAAGTTCTTGCAGATGTTGGTTTAGTTGGTTTCCCTAGTGTTGGGAAATCTACTTTGCTTTCTGTAGTTTCTGCGGCTAAGCCAAAAATAGCTGATTATCCTTTTACAACATTGGTTCCAAATTTGGGTATTGTGTCTTATCGTGATAATCAGTCATTTGTAATGGCCGATATTCCTGGAATTATTGAAGGAGCACACGAAGGACGT
Organism: Labilibaculum sp.; assembly: GCA_016760525.1. Lineage (GTDB taxonomy): Bacteria > Bacteroidota > Bacteroidia > Bacteroidales > Marinifilaceae > Labilibaculum. Next base: position 10,305 of record JAESUW010000028.1, on the reverse strand, counting down.
GGCCTTGGATTGCGATTTTTGCGACACATTGAGCGAAATTCGGTTCTTCTGTTTATGGTGGCTGCCGATAGTGATGATATCCATAATGAATACAAAATTCTGTTGAATGAATTACAGCAATTCAATCCTGAACTTCTTGATAAACAACGTTTATTAGCGATAACCAAGTCGGATATGCTGGATCAGGAATTGATTGATGAGATGAAGCAGGATTTACCTGAAATCCCACATGTTTTTATATCTTCTGTAGCTCAAAAAGGACTTATGGAACTTAAAGATATGCTTTGGAAAGCAATCAATCAGTTAGGAGTATAGAGATTCTTACATTCAAATAATTAAAGGCTTCTTTTTCCGATAACTAAGGGGAAAGAAGTTTTTTTATGCATCATATTTTTCTTCCTGAATTATGACTTACAGTACTGTTTTTTTTATTAAAAGCATACGATAAAATGGGGCTTTGATTGTGAAATTCTGATGTTGTATAAGGTCGGTAAATTGAATTTGTATCTATATTCGTCTAATTCAGACTTAATTACTCCTTTTAATTTTTTGATGCAGGAGAGATTGAAGCTGTACATTAATCAGAATTAAGTTTTTTCAACTGAATTTTATTTGTGTTTATTCTGAATTGCGTCTGTTTTCATTGTCGGTTTTCATTGATTTGTAATGAAATAGGAGCTGTGTTGACTCTTAATTTCCCCTTTAAATAAGAGTATATCAACAGGCTGTTGATAAACTACTTCCAAACGAATCGTTCTTTTAGCTATATTTGTAAAAACGCGATTTTTCATGACTGCAAAATATTCTGAAGACTCAATCCGTACATTAGATTGGAAAGAACACATTCGTAAACGCCCGGGTATGTATATCGGGAAGCTTGGCGATGGATCTTCTCATGATGACGGTATATACATTTTATTGAAAGAAGTAATAGATAACTCTATTGATGAGTTTGCTATGGGAATTGGCAAATCAATTGAAGTAAGCATTACCGATAGAATGGTAACTGTTCGTGATTACGGACGAGGTATTCCATTGGGGAAAGTGGTAGATGTTACCTCAAAAATGAATACCGGAGCAAAATACGATTCTGAAGTATTTAAAAAATCAGTTGGTCTTAATGGTGTCGGAATAAAGGCAGTAAATGCTTTGTCTGATCAATTCATAATTGAATCATTTCGCGAAGGAGAAGTTAAAAAATCTGTTTTCTCACGAGGTGTTTTGGTTGAGGATAATGAAATTCAAGCCAGTGAGGAGAAAAATGGTGTTAAAATAGTATTTCATCCTGATGAGGAGTTATTTTCAAACTATCGGTACATTTCAGAATACATAGAGTCGCGGCTTAAAAACTACGTTTATTTAAATGCAGGTCTTTCCATTTACTTTAATGGACAAAGATTCTTTTCTAAAAATGGATTGCTTGATCTTCTGAATGAAAATATGAACTCCGAAGGTTTGTACGACATTATTCATTTGAAAGGTGAGGATATCGAAGTAGCGATGACTCATGGCCGACAATACGGAGAAGAGTATTATTCTTTTGTAAACGGACAGCATACGACACAAGGAGGAACACACCTTATAGCTTTTAGAGAAGCTTTGGTTAAAGCAGTTCGTGATTTTTTCAAGAAAGATTTCGATACCTCGGATATTCGAACTTCAATTATTGCAGCAATAAGTATAAAAGTTCAGGAACCCGTTTTTGAATCTCAAACAAAAACAAAACTAGGTTCTAAAGATATTGGTCCTGAAGGACCATCAGTTCGAAATTTCATAATGGATTTTGTGACTTCAAATCTGGATAATTATCTGCATAAAAATCCAAGTGTTGCCGAATCTATTCATCAGAAAATTATAGAATCAGAAAAAGAAAGGAAGGCCATTTCGGGTATTAAAAAAATGGCTAAAGATCGTGCTAAGAAAGCAAATATGCACAATAAAAAACTTCGCGATTGCCGGGTTCACTTTAACTCAAAGCACGAACAAAAATCTGAAACCTCAATATTTATTACCGAGGGAGATTCTGCAAGTGGATCAATAACAAAATCGAGAAGTGTAACTACACAGGCTGTTTTTAGTTTGAAAGGAAAACCATTAAATACGTATGGTCTGACTAAAAAGATTGTGTATGAGAACGAAGAATTCAACCTTTTACAGGCCGCTTTAAATATTGAGGATGGCTTAGAAGGCTTACGATACAATAATGTGATTATCGCAACAGATGCTGATGTTGATGGAATGCACATTCGTTTACTTTTAATTACTTTCTTTTTGCAATTTTTCCCAGATATAGTTCGAAGCGGGCATTTGTATATATTGCAAACTCCTTTGTTTAGAGTTCGAAATAAAAAGAAAACAAAATATTGCTATTCTGATGAAGAAAAAGAGAAGGCAATGAAAAGTTTAGGTGCTAACCCTGAAATTACCCGATTTAAAGGATTGGGTGAGATTTCTCCTGATGAGTTTAAAAACTTTATTGGGAAAGACATTCGTCTTGATCCTGTAGTGATGAAAAAGGACGATTCAGTACCTGATATGTTGGAATTTTATATGGGGAAGAATACTCCTCACCGGCAAGAATTTATTATCGGCAATCTTCATGTTGAAAGAGATGAAGTATAAGTTGATGAACCGTAAGCCAATTATTGAATAAAATAAACCGAAATACCTCTATGAGTAACGACGAGACAAACGGTATGGAAATCCCGGAGGAAATGGAAAATGAAGAGAATGGAGTTCCCTCCGAAACTTTGAGGAATGTAACCTACCTCTCCGGGATGTATAAAAACTGGTTTCTGGATTATGCATCTTATGTGATTTTAGAACGTGCAGTACCTTACGTGAATGATGGATTGAAACCCGTTCAACGTAGAATATTGCACGCCATGAAACAATTGGATGACGGACGATACAACAAGGTTGCTAATATTATTGGCAATACGATGCAGTATCATCCTCATGGAGATGCATCTATTGGAGATGCTCTTGTTCAGTTGGGACAAAAAGAGTTGTTGATAGATATGCAGGGAAACTGGGGGAATATCTTAACCGGTGATTCTGCTGCCGCGCCTCGTTATATTGAGGCAAGACTATCTAAATTTGCTTTAGAGGTTCTTTTCAATCCAAAAACTACTAAGTGGAAACAATCCTACGATGGTCGTAATAAAGAGCCAATTACACTTCCTGTAAAGTTTCCCCTTTTATTAGCGCAAGGAGTTGAAGGTATTGCAGTGGGTTTGGCTTCAAAAATATTACCCCATAATTTCCTTGAGTTAATTGATGCTTGTGTGGCTTATTTAAGCGGAGGAGAATTTAAACTTTATCCTGATTTCCCAACTGCAGGAATGGTTGAGGTTAGTCGTTATAACGATGGATTGCGTGGTGGTGCAGTTAAGGTAAGAGCGAGAATCGAGAAGTTCGATAACCGAACCTTAAAAATAACTGAAATTCCTTTTGGGAAAACAACATCAACTTTAATAGAGTCCATTATCAAGGCAAATGATAAAGGAAAAATTAAGATTAAAAAGATAGATGATAATACTGCTGCAGATGTTGAAATCTTAGTTCATTTAGCGAGTGGTATTTCTTCGGATAAAACAATTGATGCACTATATGCATTCACCGATTGTGAAACATCAATTTCACCGAATGCCTGTATTGTAGAAAACGATAAGCCAAAATTTATTGGAGTTGCAGAAATTTTACGTCGAGCAGCCGATAATACGGTTGGATTGCTGAAATTGGAGCTTGAAATTCGAAAGAAAGAACTTGAAGAATCATGGCATTATGCATCTTTGGAACGAATATTTATCGAAAATCGAATTTATCGCGATATTGAGGAGTGTGAAACCTGGGAGGCAGTTATTAGTACTATCGATGATGGCTTAAAGCCTTACACTGAAAATTTGATGCGTGCAGTTATCCGGGATGATGTTGTTCGGTTAACAGAAATTAAAATAAAGAGAATTTCTAAATTTGATATCGACAAAGCCAAAGACTTTATTCAGGCAATAGAAGATGAAATTGTAGAAATTGAAGTGCATCTTGCGAATATAATTCCATTTACAATCAAGTACTTTAAGGCCATAAAGAAAAAGTATGGCAAAGGTCGTGAGAGAAAAACAGAAATTAGAAATTTTGAAAATATTGTTGCGACGAAAGTTGTTGTTGCCAATCAAAAGTTATACGTAAATCGTGAAGAAGGATTCATAGGTACAGGTCTGAAAAAGGATGAGTATTTATGCGATTGTTCTGATATTGATGATGTTATTATTATCAGAAAAGATGGAACTTATATGGTTACCAAAGTTGCCGATAAATCTTTTGTGGGTAAGAATCTACTTCATATTGCAGTGTTTCGTAAAAACGATAAGCGTACCATTTACAATGTTGCTTACCGCGATGGAAGATCAGGAAGTAATTACGTGAAGCGTTTTTCTGTTACGAGTATTACCAGAGATAAAGAATACGACATTACGAAAGAAACAGTAGGCTCCCGAATCTTGTATTTTAGTGATAATCCGAATGGAGAGGCTGAAGTAATCCGAGTTGTTTTAAAACCAAAAGCACGTTTGAAGAAAACAGTTTTTGAATTTAACTTTGCCGAGTTGGCAGTAAAAGGCCGTGCTTCAATGGGGAATATTCTTACTCGTAACGATGTGCATAAGATTACTCTGAAACAAGAAGGAGTTTCAACTTTAGGAGGTCGGAAAATTTGGTTCGACACAGATGTCCTGCGATTAAATACAGATCAAAGAGGTGATTTTATTGGTGAATTTTCGGGTGATGAGAAGATTCTTATCGTATCAAGACCTGCATCATTTCATTTTACCAGTTTCGATTTAAGTAATCACTATTCTGATACCATAAGTGTAATCGAAAAATACGACCAGGAAAAAATCTGGTCAACAATATTTTTTGATGCAGATCAGGAGTATTATTACTTGAAGCGTTTTATTATGGAAGGAAATGGCAAAGAGGTAAGTTTTTTGGGAGAAAATCCTGATAATAAACTTATTTGTTTAACTGATGAACAATTTCCAAGATTCGAAATAGCTTATGGTGGGAAAAACGAAGACAGGCCGAAAGAAATTATTGCAGGTAATGAATTTATTGGCGTAAAATCATACAAAGCAAGAGGGAAGCGATTATCAATTTATGAGATTTCGAAAATAAAAGAAATTGAGCCACTGCCAAGAGAAGAGGAAATTGAAAATACTGAAGTCGAAGGCCAGGATATTATTCTGCTTGATGGCACAGAGAACTCTGAAAATAATCAAGACTAATTTTCTTTTGAGAAATTAGATCTCTCTCTCTCATTTATTATAAAGTTTAGCAATGAAGATTTTTTTGATTGGATATATGGGATGTGGAAAATCACGCTGGGGTAAGATTATTGCCGGGCACTATGGTTTTCGTTTCATTGATTTAGACACTCTTATTGAAGAAAGGGAAGATTTAAGCGTTTCTGAAATTTTCGAAAAATATAGAGAGTCAGGCTTTCGAAAGCGAGAGTATGATGCGTTAGAATCAATATCCGATAAGGAAAATATTATTGTAGCGACAGGTGGTGGAGCTCCTTGTTTTAGTAACAATATGGAGGAAATGAATCGCCTGGGAACTACATTGTTCATAGAATGCAGTCCGCAATTACTTCGGGAACGAATTACTGAATCGGATACAGAACGTCCTTTGGTGAAGAATTTCTCTCAGGACGAACTTCTGAATTATATTATAAGGCACCTGAATAATAGAATGCCTTTTTATGAACAATCGCATTACAAATTGGTTTCCGGCAATTTAGAATTGGATGATTTTACGGCAATTCTAGATCCTATTATAAATCTGTAAATTGAGCGATCTCAAAATCGTTTAAGCTATCCAGAACTTTATTGGCAATTACAAACTTGTTCAAGTTATAAGCATCTTTTTCTGGAACGGCTATGCATTTCATACCTGCTGAAAGCGCAGAGATTACTCCATTTAACGAATCTTCAAAAACAACACATTCCGAAGGGTGAATACCAAGCCTATCTGCTGTGCTGATAAAAACCTGAGGATGAGGTTTGCCATATTGTTCGAATTCGGCCGAATGGATGACTTCAAAATACTCGTGAAGTTCTAACTTATCCAATACGGCAGTAATAATTTTCATTTTAGAGGATGAGGCAAGACCAATTTTTAAAGAAGTCTTTTTTAGATCAGTAAGAGTTTTATTCACGCCTTCTAAACATGCTCCTTTTTCCAATACCAATTGAATTACATTCTCAACAATATCTTCTACAACTTTAGCCTTCGATACATGATTCCAAGGCATCATTTCGTACATTATTTCAACTATTTCATCGATTCTTTTTCCCATGAACTGTTCAAACATTTTTTTGTTTACATCAAGTCCAAGTGAAGTGAACACCTTTGTTTCACTTTCCTGCCAGAATGGTTCTGAATTTATCAAAAGACCATCCATATCAAAAATTACCGCTTTAATCATTCTTTTTCTGTGAATTTAGCTTGCAAAAATACCTATTTTCATTAAATGACAATGATGTTATAAAATACCAATTGTTAATAATTGTTAAATCACTGACAGTTTAGTTGTATAGGGAGCCTTTTTTTTAAATTTGTTGGAAAGCAAACCGATTTTCTTTATTATGGATATTGTTGTTGAACATTTAACCAAAAGGTATGGTCCTCAAAAGGCTGTAGATAATGTGTCTTTTCGTGTAAAAGCTGGCGAAGTGCTGGGTTTTCTTGGTCCTAACGGAGCTGGAAAAACGACTACAATGAAGGCTATTTCATGTTTTATTAAACCAGAAGAAGGAGATATATTGGTTGGAGGCTACTCTATTCATGAGCATCCTGAAATCATTAAGAAAAATATTGGATACCTGGCTGAAAATAACCCCTTGTATCAGGAAATGAATATTATTGATTTTTTGGAATTTATTGCGAAAATTCACGGGATACCAAAATATTTGATTCCTGAACGGATTTTAGATATGATACGAACGTGTGGATTGGAGGGAGAAAAACACAAATTGATTGGTGAGCTTTCTAAAGGATATCAGCAAAGAGTTGGCCTGGCACAGGCATTAATTCATGATCCTGAAATTTTAATTCTCGATGAGCCAACAACAGGACTTGATCCAAATCAAATTGTTGAGATTCGAAAGCTTATAAAGCGAATTGGGAAAGAAAAAACGGTTATCTTAAGTTCACATATATTGGCAGAAGTTGAAGCTACCTGCGATCGAATTTTGATTATTAACAATGGTCGGATTGTAGTGGATGGAACGGCAGCAGAATTAAGAAAGCAAGCAAAAGGAAATGAAATATTGAAATTAGGCGTGCAGGGAGCTTGTATAAAAGATATTTTTGATTGTTTACTCGAGATAGAAACGATTGATTCTATTGATATTCTGGATGAGGACAAACATTTGTTTGAGATCCAGTCTTTACCTGATACTTTCTCTGCTAAGGCGATATTTGATACTTGTGTTCAAAATAACTTTTACATTACCGAGTTAACTCCTACGGAAACAAAATTGGAGGATATATTCAGAGAATTAACCCTTCATTAGATCTTTATGAAGCAAATTATACACATTGCAAGCCGAGAGCTAAGCACCTTTTTTGATTCATTAACAGCCTACGTGTTAATTGTTATATTTTTAGGTTTTAGTGGGTTTTTTACTTGGGTTTATGGGGCTGATGTCTTTTTTGTTGGTCAGGCTAACCTGAATACATTTTTTATGGTAGCTTATTGGAGTTTATTCATATTTATTCCAGCACTTACGATGAGATCTATTGCCGGTGAGTTAAAAGCCGGAACTCTTGAACTTCTACTTACGAAACCTGTAAGTGATTGGCAGTTGATTTTGGGCAAGTTTGTGTCAATCTTGCTTTTAATTGTAATAACACTTGCTCCAACAATTATTTATTATTTTACTTTGTGGGCAATTGGTCCTGTTGATCATTCTGCAATTTTATTGGGATATGTAGGCTTGCTGTTAATGAGTATGGTTTATATCAGTATTGGATTACTTACATCTTGTATTGCTTCTAATCCAATAATTGCTTCTTTATCAGCTTTGTCGATTGGCATCTTTTTTCACATTATTTTTGATGTTTTAGCTTCAAATTTTGTGGGATTTCTAGGAAACTTCTTTAGTTATATGAGCCTTTCAACTCATTTTGAATCAATATCAAGAGGGGTTGTTGATACAAAAGATCTGATTTATTTCTTATCCATTGTATTTTTCTGCCTGTTTACGTCAAAAATGATATTGTCAAATCGTAATTTATAAATTCTGATTTATGACTAAAAGAAGAAACATAATATATCGTAGTTTGGTTGTTGCAGGGATTTTAATTATCCTGAATGTTATTTCTTCGGTTTTTTTCTTTCGGGCTGATTTTACAGAAGATAAGAGATATACTTTGGATCGTTCAACCAAACGTATTCTTCGGGAAGTGGAAACTCCTATTATTATGACTTTGTATGTGTCTGATGATTTACCTCCGGATGTAAACAGGACAGTTCAAGACTTAAAAAACCTTCTTATAGAATACAATCATTACAGTAAGAAAAATATTGATTTTGAGTTTATTAACCCAAATGCAAATGAGGAATTAGAGCAGGAAGCAATCGCCGCAGGAATCAACCCGGTGCCTCTCGAAGTTCGGGAAAAAGACCAGATTAAGGTGCAAAGAGTATTTTTGGGAATGTCTATTCAGGTAGGAGATAAATCGGAAATTATACCTTTAATTAAGCCGGGTATTGTGATGGAATATACTCTGTCGACTTTGATAAAAAGGCTTACTATTACAGATAAACCAAAAATTGGCTACATAACAGGACACGGTGAACCAACACTTGATAAATTAGATCAGGCCATGGCTGAATTGTCTGTTTTATACGATATAACCCCTATTCATTTATTGTCCGAACCAAATCTTTCCGATTATAAATCATTGCTTTTAATAGGACCTATGGCTACTATTTCTACCACACAGTTCGGTCGCTTGGATAAGTATTTAGCTGATGGTGGTAATTTGTTTATTGCTATTGAACGGGTAAACGGGATGTTGAATGATGGAATTGGCATTTCGGTTAATACAGGTTTAGAAACTTGGCTTCAAACAAAAGGTTTGTATGTAGACGATTCCTTTATTGTGGATAAGAAATGCGGAACAGTAACTGTGCAGCAGCAAGGATATTTTTCCTATCCACAGCAAATTAATTTTCCCTTTTTACCAGTTGTGTCAAAATTTGCAAATCATACCATTACCGATGGCATTGAAACTGTTATTTTGCAATTTGCTAGTCCAATGAGTTTCATGGGCGACAGTACTATAAATTATCAGCCACTAGCTTATACATCTGATATTTCGGGGAAGTTAAAAGCGCCGATTAGTTTTAATATTGGAAGGGTGTGGCGAGCACAAGATTTTCTTTATCCGAACTTAACCGTTGCTGTTGCGATGAACGGAAAAATGGGAGGAGAGAAGGAAGCTCGGATTTGTGTTGTAGGTGATGGTAGTTTTATCGTAAATGGTCGAGGGGCTAATAAAATTACCATACAGAAGGATAATATTAATTTTTTAGCAAATGCCGTGGATTGGCTTAGTGATGATACAGGATTGATGTCCTTGAGAACAAAAGGCATTTCCTCTCGTCCGTTAAGAGAAATTACTGATGGAAGAGTATTTTTCTTGAAATACCTTAATTTTTTACTCCCACTGGTATTGTTGATTTGCTACGGGTTATTTCGATTTGAAAGAATAAGAAGTAAGCGTACTAAAAGAATGAAGCCTGGTTTTATTAAGTAGAATAGAGAAAAGGAGGACTGTTTTATCCCGGCTTCTGGCAATTCCGGGAAAGAAATACCAGAAGCTTATTAGCATATCAATAAATCGGGATAAATAAATCAGATTGATTCTGATTTATTTACAAGAAGCAATTTAATTATATATTCTTTTCGATCAAAAAAAAAAGGAGTGTTAGACAAATATTAATTGAGTCAATTTGAAGATTCGTCAATGAAATAAGTGCATACAGCAAACTTTATTTGCACTGTTTAGATTGAGTAAAAATAAGTGCTTTTCAATAATGTTGAAAAAATATTGTTTATTGTTAATAAAAGGCACTAAAAAAAACGAAGTAATTACTTCGTTTTTTTTAGTGCCTGATGTTGTAAGCGTTTATTAGCTTTTTGGTTTTATTCTTAATTTCTGACCAACTTTAAGACTTTTTTCGTTTTTGATGTTGTTGATCTTCATGATATCAAAGTTTGAAATTCCCGG
>JAESUW010000065.1 GCA_016760525.1 Labilibaculum sp. | reverse complement strand
ATGAGCACGGCTTTCTGAATTATTAATATTCCAAGCTACATCATCAAAAGTATTGCTGCCACTATATTTATATCCTTCACTTAAATTTCCTCCACGAGCGGCAAATTCCCATTCTGCTTCATATGGTAGACGTCCTCCTGCCCATTTACAATAGGCATTGGCTCCATACCAAGTTATTCCAATAGCAGGACAATCAACTGTAGGAGCATTAATAGAGCCCTTAAAATCGAATTTACCTTCAATAATTGCAAGTGGACAAAAGCTCTCATCCATATTTATATAAGTTACATTTCCATATTCAATATCAACGTAACTACCGTCACTATTACATTTTATATCATTTAGAAAATCAATAAACTGAGCTTGTGTAACTTCAGATTTACTAATTTGAAAACTACTTACAGTTACTGTATGAATTGGCAGCTCATCAGACTGTCCAACTCCATTTTCGTCACCCATTTGAAAGCTACCCCCTTCTACTGTTATAAATTCGTGAGGTGAAGTAGGTCCTTCCGTATCTTTAGTCAAAATGATTTTTAATGGTCCATTATTACCATCAACGCTATAATATTGCAAAGAATCATATGAAAAAGAATAAACATAGGTTTTATAACCAGATTTAGAGATGGTCATATCGTATGTTGAAACATTATCTTTTATGCTAATAACATTAGTAATTGCATCAAGATCACCACTATACAACACAACACTTTCATTTTCAATGAGTACAGTTGCTGCAGTTAACTCCCAATTTTGAATAGTGGAATTATAAATAAATGTGCTTAAAGAAAAATCAAAATATGGCACAACATTAAAACTTATAGTTGAATAACCAAAATCAGAAGGAGTACTGTTTCCTATGCTAATAACCTCGGGCACTAATTTTAAAACTTCATCTTTTTTCACCTCAAAATCAATAGAAAGCGGACTTTCAACTAAATAAGCTTTTTCTGAACCAGCAAGCGGAGCAGCATAAACAACATTGTTAGAATCATCCATTACTAAAAATTCAGTTAAAGCATATTCGCCAACATTCAAACTAATAGGACTGGCAATATAGTAACCGTTCATATTTAATAAGCTTATGCTCTCTTTGTCATAAACAACAGTCCCATCTTTTTTTGTCATGCTTATTACAACAGACTTAATTGTAGTTTCAGATGTTTTTAAAGAAGATATTCCAATCGCTTTAACATTAGTCTCTGAAAAATTGATAGAAATCTCCACTTTCCCAGTATCATTACTATTATCTTTCTCATCATCAGTTACAGAACATGAAAATGTCGGGAAAATAATCATGCCTATAAAAAACCATTTAATTAGCGTAAAAGTTTTCATATTATTTTTTTATGTAATTTGTTTTTGTGAAAATATAAAAAATAAAAAGAAATACTAATTAACATTAATTAATTAGAATGATTACACATAATAATTCACGCTGTTTTAAACAATGTTTAGAAGGCCGGTTCGATGAATTCAAATCACTTTGTGAGGTTGTTTACCTGGAAAGAACTCCATCTATTTCTACTACTGAAATTATTAAGATCATTAAAGAATAGATCTTACTTTAATCATTAAATAACTAATTGAATATTGCAGCCTATAATTTCAATTGTTTTTTTACAAACAGGTTAAAGTCTGTGGAAATGTGCAGTGCATAAGAAAGTATTACATAAACTCCACCAACAAGGCACGAACGAAGCGCAATATCAATAACATACCAATCCATTTTTGGCAGTAGATAACCGAAATAGTAAGCGGTTAACGAAATCACTATCACCAAAAGATATTTGAAATTAAAAGGTTGAAATTGATACTTTTTAAGAAGAAACAGATACTTCGCTAAATTAAATAGTAGGGTTGACAATAAAGAAGCAACAGCAGCTCCGTTAATTCCCCAAATGGGTATCATAATCACATTTGTGATAATTACCAAAAGACCGTAAGATCCCATTAAAACCGTCTGCATTTTGTAGTAGGGAGAAGATTGAATAATCACACCACTCACTCCGGAAAGCATTTGTACAACATGAGCCAGTCCTATAAAGAAGATGACATATCTACCATCTGCAAATTTGTCTGTTACAATTTCAAATACATTATCGATATTTACCCAAATACCAATAAAAAGCAGACATCCAACCATAAACTGATGCAAACCACTTTGTGAATAAATTTTCGAAATTGTCATTAAATCATTCCTCTTCCAGGCTTCAGCAATAACAGTGCTTGATATTTTCCGTAAAGTTCTTGCCGGCATAGATACCAATACTCCAAAATAAGCCATAATACCAAATACACCATTTGCTCCCAAGCCAATGAAACTAACGATCATTATCCGGTCAATTTGATTGGCCAGTTTATCACTCAAACCATTCAGAATCCCAAATACAGAAACACTAGTCATTGATTTTCGGAGTTCAGGTGTCACAAATTTTAGATTAGAAGCAAATGAAATCTGTCCGCGCCGCCACAGCAATATAAATAAGAAAACAGTAGGCGAACAGTAAGCCAATACGTAGTAAAAAACGAATTGTGAAAAATCAATTGCCTCGAAGGCAAACAAGAGGATAAAGGTCAAATTAAATATTTTAAACACAATATCTCTAAAAATTGTTCCCGAAACAGCATCGTACATTACCCGGTTAAATCCTTCAAACAAATTGTAAAACAAGGTGAAAAATACGAGCGGAATCAGATAAATCAAATAATCCAAATACAGTGGAGAGTCATCATGATACAGATCAACTGCCAGTGGCTGCAATATAAAATAACTGATCAGAGACAACACAAAACCAGCCATTCCCACCCAAAACAAGATAAAAAGATACCCGTTGTGATTTATATTTTCGTTACGGAAATAGGGAAACAAACGAGCAGTTACATTATTGAATCCGAGCGAGGAAAATTGAGCTGCAATAGTAGTAATGGCACCAAGCCATAAAATTAAACCAATCTGATCGGCAGCAAAAAACCGAGGAAATAGAATCCCTGTATTTACAAGCCCTAAAATGGCTCCGATATAAGAAACCACGGTTCCTTTAATGGTTTGTTGTCGAATAATTCCCAAGTTACAATTTTGTATTAAGTCGTGTTTTGTTTACAAATTTAACAAAATTGATTTCTTGTGAAAACTATTCAAAATTAGAAGCTCTTTCAAATTCAGGCAAGTATTGATATATTTTGAATGAAAAATTGTATTTTCGCATACATCCAATCAAAAACTGATTAAGCTCTGATTATTTTATCAGACTCAATTCTTTAATTTCGTTTCAAATGGCATACAAAGAAAAAGGTACAAAACGTAGACTTCGTTCCTCTTATATAACTTCTGTAATTAGTATTTCATTGGTTCTTTTCATGCTGGGATTAATGGGTTTGCTGGTTTTAAATGCCAGGCAAATTTCCATTTATGTGAAAGAAAACATTGGCATTTCGGTGATATTAAAAGACAATATTAAAGAAGTTGAAACTCGTCGCCTGCAAAAAACATTAGACGCAAGTGAGTATGTGAAAGCAACTGAATTTATTGATAAAGAAACTGCAGCCAAAGAATTTGAAAAAGAATTGGGCGAAGATTTTATTTCCTTTTTAGGCTACAATCCACTCCGTGCCTCTATAGATGTAAAACTATATGCAGAATATGCCAATCCGGATAGTATTGCCGTAATTGAAAAGTATTTATTAAAACAATCGCAGGTTAAGGAAGTCGATTATCAAAAATCATTGGTTCATTTGGTAAACAAGAATGTTAAAAGAATCAGCTTAATTATATTAATTTTTAGTGTTTTACTATTCACAATTTCGTTTACCTTGATTAATAACACCATTCGATTATCCATTTATTCTCAGCGATTTATAATTAACACCATGCAATTGGTTGGTGCTACAAGAGGTTTTATTCGCCGACCGTTTATGGCTAAAACATTACTGCATGGAATTATTGGAGCACTAATAGCCAACGCGATGCTTTCCGGTGTCATTTATCTTTCACAAAAAGAACTGAGTCAGGTAATCAATTTCAGTGATGTGGAAATGATAGGTGTTTTATTCCTGTTAATTCTGGTAATTGGTCTTTTCATTACCTGGATCTCCACCTTATTTGCAGTGAACAAATACTTACGTTTGGAATCAAGATCTTTATATTAAAATTTAGATACAGCACATCCAAACTTTAAGCACTTTTAACTACTAAAAACACACATAAAATATTTTTTTATTGTAAATTTGGCATCTAATTGTCGAAACTGACAAAATTTGAGAACATGGACAAACAAGATAAAAAACTGGATTTCGCTCTTTCAAAAGAAAACTACAAACTTATTGTTATTGGTTTTGTTATCATTATAATAGGATTCTTACTAATGATGGGAGGCGGATCGGATGATCCAAATGTGTTTGACGAAAGTATTTTTAGTTTTCGAAGAATAACTTTGGCTCCAATGGTGGTGTTGTTTGGTTTCGCCTTTGAAATCTACGCTATCATGAAAAAACCTAAAAAATAAGGTAAAAGTAAAAAGGAGAACACTTAAAGTATCCCTGATACCGACAACTTCTGGATTAACCTCATTCACACATTAATTCATTTAATCATTCACTCAACAATGAATTGGATTGAAGCCCTACTTTTAGGCTTACTGCAAGGGTTCACTGAATTTTTACCGGTAAGCAGCAGTGGTCATTTAGAAATTGGCAAAGCCTTATTGGGTATTAATTCTGAAAACAATTTAGCATTCACTGTAGTTGTGCATGGCGCAACAGTTTTAAGTACCATTATTGTATTTCGAAAAGATATTCTTGAACTTCTAAAAGGTCTTTTTAGTTTTCAGTGGAATGAATCGACTCAATATATTGCGAAAATTGCGATTTCTATGATTCCAATCGGAATTGTTGGTGTGTTTTTTAAAGATCAGGTGGAGGAAATCTTTAATACTGATAAAATATTGCTCTTGGTAGGTTTCATGCTTATGTTTACCGCTGCATTTCTCGCATTTACCTACTACGCAAAACAAAAAGAAAAGGAAATTTCTTTCAAAGATTCCTTTATTATAGGTTTGGCTCAAACTGTTGCAATACTTCCAGGAATTTCAAGATCGGGAGCAACTATTGCTACAGGATTACTCTTAAAAAACAAGAAATCGGAAGTTGCTAAATTCTCATTTTTAATGGTTTTGGTTCCTATTATCGGTGAAAACATATTAAGTATTTTTAAAGGAACATACACTTCACAAGGATCGATAGAATTGATGCCATTACTGGTTGGTTTTATTGCTGCTTTCCTATCTGGTTTACTAGCTTGCAGCTGGATGATTAAATTGGTGAAGAAAGGAAAACTCATCTATTTTGCAATTTATTGCCTGATTATCGGACTAATTGCTATTTTTGCAGCCTAATTTAAAAAGTGTATTTCCGTTAAATCCGTTCTAAATGATTCAATTTGAAACCGATAATGATTTTCAAGAAGGGGCTTTTCTTCTATTTAATAAGCCCTACGAATGGTCTTCGTTTGATTTAGTGAACAAGATAAAGCATAAACTCAAACACAAGTTTCATTACACGAAAGTTAAAGTTGGACATGCCGGAACACTTGATCCTTTAGCAACAGGCTTATTAATTGTTTGTATTGGCAGATACACAAAAAAAATAGACAGTTATCAATCGCAGGTTAAAGAATACATTGCCACTTTGCAATTAGGAGCAAGTACTCCTTCTTTCGATTTGGAAACAGAAATTGATCAGACTTACCCGACGGAACACATTACAAAAGATTTGATTGATGAAACATTAAAAGGTTTTATTGGTGAAATACAACAAAGACCTCCTGACTATTCTGCGGTAAAAATAAACGGAAAAAGAGCTTACGAGTATGCTCGCAAAGGACAGGAGGTTGAGATAAAAAAGAAAACTCTGGCTATAGACGAAATAGAAGTTCTTGAATTTGAAAAAAATATCTTAAAAATAAGAGTTGTTTGCAGTAAAGGAACATACATTAGAGCGCTTGCCCGCGATATTGGGCAAAAACTAAATAGTGGTGCTCATTTAACTGCTCTGGAAAGAACCAAAATTGGCGAATTCCATATAAACGATGCCCTTGAAATTGAAGATTTTATAAAATTCTTAGAAAATTTATAACTATCTTGCGGGCTTTTCGTAAAAAGGGAAGCTTTGCTATCGCCTATCAACAAAAATCCAATATAAAAGTCATTCAGTATTATGAAGTTATCGAAGTTTAAGTACAAATTACCAAGTGAACTTATTGCTTTACATCCAGCCTACAATAGAGATGAATCTCGCTTATTGGTGCTTCACAAAGATACAGGTAAAATCGAACACAGAATCTTCAAAGATCTTATAGAATATTATGACAATGAAGATGTTATGGTTTTTAACAACACCAAAGTTTTTCCTGCTCGTTTATATGGGAACAAAGAAAAAACAGGTGCTGAAATCGAAGTGTTTTTACTTAGAGAATTAAATCGTGAACAAAGATTGTGGGATGTATTAGTAGATCCGGCCCGTAAAATCAGAATCGGTAACAAATTGTATTTTGGCGATGATGATTTATTGGTTGCTGAAGTAATCGACAATACAACTTCAAGAGGAAGAACTCTTCGTTTCTTATACGATGGACCTTACGAAGATTTTAAAAAGACACTTTACGGATTAGGAGAAACTCCTCTTCCTAAATTTATAGAACGTGCTGTAGAACCAGAAGATGCTGAGCGTTACCAAACGATCTATGCAAAACACGAAGGAGCTGTTGCCGCACCTACTGCAGGTATGCACTTTAGCCGTGAGTTAATGAAACGTTTAGAAATTAAAGGCATCGATTTTGCAGAAGTTACTTTGCATGTTGGTTTAGGTAATTTCAGATCTGTAGATGTTGAAGATTTGACCAAACATAAAATGGATTCGGAGCAAATCGAAATTAACGAAATGGCAGTTGAACAAGTAAACAGTGGTAAGAAAAAGAAGAAAAATATTTGTGCTGTAGGTACAACTGTTGTTCGTACTTTAGAAACCTCTGTCTCTACACTTGGAACATTAAAACCATACGAAGGATGGACTAATAAATTTATTTTCCCTCCATACGATTTCAGTGTTCCTAATAGTATGGTTAGCAATTTCCATTTACCACTTTCTACTTTACTAATGATGGTTTGTGCTTTTGGTGGATATGATAGAGTAATGGACGCTTACCAGGTAGCAATCAAAGAAAAATATCGTTTTGGTACTTATGGCGATGCAATGTTGATAATTTAAGATCAAAATATATATCTAAAGAAAAGCTGTTGAATTCAATTTCAACAGCTTTTTTTTTATCTTATCATTTAATCAGACTAAGAGGTAATTCAAGTTTTGGTTCTTATCCTTGAAACTAAAAATCCTTTCTTCTTTGAACTTTTTACTTTCTCCTTTTTTAATCCTCTGAATTTACCATCCAGCTCGAAAATACATCCAGATAATTCCAATAAGAAAAAATCAATTCTTCTGGAATATTTAATTCGGGCAATAGCTTTTGGTAGCATTGCATCCAAACCTGACGAGCTTCTCTTGTTATTTTAAAATTTGCATGTCTTTTAATCAACATAGGCGCTCCCCTATTCTGATTAAAATATTCCGGTCCACCTAAAATCTGAATAAAGAAATCTGATGAACGAAGCTTTGCTGCCTCGAACTCATTCTTATTCTGAGGAAATAAAGGGTTGAACTTACTTTTCCGCAACAATTCATAATGATCATCGACCAATTTCCTAATCCCACTCTCTCCCAAATACTTTAAAAAATCCTTATTAGGTCTTGTTACTTCCGGCCTTTCTCCAAATGGGTATTCATTAATTTTCAATTCCATTGCTCTGCTATTTACTCTTTATCAGATAAAATTATGAATTTTCATTTGTTTTAATGGCTTAAGTATCAAAAAAAGACCTCTATCTCTTATTTATTTTTTCATTCGAATGCAATTCCGTAATTTTTATTATCATCCTACTCACTCTTAATTTGCCTTATTGAGGCAATTTCGTCTCAACTTTCACAATGAACCACATTGCAAGTCATTTGCAAAAAACCAGTAAATACTCATCAAAAAAATAATTAGTCTTTTCATTTTTGCAGCATTTGCATCAACAAATGCCATTTCGCAAGACTGTACCATTTATATTTCTGGTGATACAGGTACCGAACTACACTATCAAATGACCAATGCAAAAGGAAAACTCCAAGGCTCGTACACTCAAAAAATTATATCCGTAAAGGAAAATTACCACCGGCGTAATGAATATGAACATGACCACCAATATTGTAAATAGAAAAGTAGAAGCTCATGAAAATATTACAACACCAGCGGGCACCTTTAAATGCTGCAAAATATCGGAAGATGTAAAAAGTAAAATGGGTTTTGTAAATGTACAATTGCACAATGTTACCTGGATTGTAAAAGACATTGGAACCATCCGACGCGAATCCTACAACAAAAAAGGAAAGCTCAGCAGTACAAGCGAATTGATAAAAATTGTTCGGTAAACATGCAGGCAAATAAAAGGAGAAAATGTCAAAGCAAATTGGCACTTTTCCCTTTTCCCTTTTAACTTTTAACTTTTAAACTTTTAACTTTTAACTTTTTTCCTTTTTCCTTTTTCCTTTTTTACCTTTTCTAGTTCATTATATTTCCGGGCTTTCCTAATAACCACAAACGGATGTTTTCCATTACAATATCAATTCGTTTATCGAACGATTCGTTAGTGGCAAATGCCAAATGAGGCAGCATAACAAGGTTTGGAGCTGTAAACAGAATGTGCTCTTTCTCCAAAGGTGGTTCCTTTTCGTAAACATCAACTGCCGCGCCGGCAATTTCACCATTCTTCAATGCTTCACAAAGTGCTTCACTGTCGACAACCAGTCCGCGTGCTGTGTTTATTAAAATAGCCGAAGGCTTCATTTTTTTGAATTCTTCCTTCCCTATTAAACCTTTGGTTTGATCAGTTAATGGTAAATGAAGAGAAACAACATCAGCTTCCTTCAATAAAGTATCCATAGAAACGAATTCGACACCCTCTGCGCTCTTTTCACTCCTGTTAAAGGCAATCACTCTACAATTAAATACCCGTGCAATCTCGGCCACCCTAAGTCCAATTGCACCAGCTCCAACAATACCAATTGTTTTGCCGTTTAGTTCCGATCCTAAAAAACCAGCTCTATCGCCTCCAAAACGAGTAATCGAATCACCAGCAACAATCTTTCTGTACACCGACAAAATCATTCCAATAGTTAATTCAGCTACCGATTCGGTTGAAAAACCAGCCGCATTGCTAACCAGAATATTTCTCTCCCGGCATGTTTTCATATCAATATGATCTACTCCGGTAAAAGCAACCGAAATCATTGACAGTTTTGGGCATGCATCCAGAAAAGATTTTGTGATTGGAATATTACTAACAATTACAACATCTGCACCTTCGGCACGTTGAATCAACTCTTGCTCATCCTCATTACGATCAGTAAAAAAAACCAACTCGTGCCCCAAGGCTTCAAATTCCTGTTTCAATTGTCCGTATTTACATGCAGTTATTCCAATTGGTTCCAGTATAGAAAATTTCATATTTGTGCTTTTAGTATCAAATAAAAAAGTCATTCGAAATTAGATTTTTTACAACCGGTAACAGCCATTTAAAAACCATATTCGATTTTAATCCGGTAAAGTAAAAAAAACAAGTATCACTATCAACGCATTAGCAAGTATTCTACAACATCAATGTAAAAGTCTAATACAACAGGTAATAAGTTCGATTAAACGATTTTAATTTACAATCTCGGGTATTTTTTTCAACTTGTACCAATAGCAAACGATCATTTGAATTACATCATGACCAATCACTCAGCACTTTATAATAAAATTCAAAATCAATTTATTGCCAGTTGGAATAACTGTCCCGAACATTTCCCTGTTTCGAATAAACGATTTTCCTATTTAGAAAAGCGAATCTGGGAAATGAAATTCGATCGTTTTATAAAATTTATGCGAAGAGAAGCGAACTTTGAACAGCCCGACAAAAAGGAAATACTGCAAAAATCCAGATCATTTTTCAAAGATTCTTTATCCTACTCCCCCGATCAACTTAAATTTATTTTTTCTGATGAAATGATCATTGCCACCAAAGATTTTATAAAAAAAGCATGGGAATTTGATCCTGAATTGGGTAATGATGAAATATATCAGGCTTTGCGAAATGTGTGGATCATGCTAGGCTTACAATCATTTTTCGGATTGGAAGTTAAAATCACACCATCCTTTTTAGCATATAGTCTCCTATATCCTTACACCGATAATTTAATTGATGATGCATTCATAGACAATGAAGAAAAGATTAATTTCTGCAAAAGATTTGCTTTGCGATTGGCTGGAGAAGCGGTAGAATCAGAATCCATTTCCGAATCCCGAATTTACGATTTGGCAGCAATGATCGAATCTGAATTCGATAGAAAAAATTACCCGGAGATTTACCGCAGTTTACTTGACATACACAATGCTCAAACAAAAAGTCTTGCTTTACTCAGCGACAAACCGCTACTCTCTGAAGAAGAAACCTTTAAAATTTGTATTGCAAAAGGAGCCACTTCTGTAATTGCTGATGGTTATTTGGTATTGGGAAAACTGGACAAAAAACAATTTAATTTTCTATATGAATATGGAGCTTATCTACAGATATTAGACGATTTACAAGATGCCCGACAAGATTATCTGGATGGAATCAGAACCTGTTTTTCCAGAAAACTACCCTATGGGAATTTGGACAAATTACTTTGTAAAACTTATTTTCTAGGCAAAGCATTTCATCAAAGTTTAAAAGATTTGTATCCTAACGAGATATCCTTTCATGGATTGATTCAAAAGAGTTTTGGATTGTTGTTCCTAAGCTCTATTTTCGAAAATCAGGAAGATTTTAGTAATGATTTTATTCAAAAAATGGAGAAACATACTCCTTTCCGTTTTTCGTACCTAAACAAACAAAAAACAGAGCTGGAACCCTTTCGAAAATTACTTTTTGAAAAAATGGAGGAATACAAATTGAATAATTTCGCCGGAGAAAATTAAAATAACCGCAGCAAATACAATCGGTTCAACTGCAAGTCTTACCTATTCCTGTATGTAATTATCATTACCTGTTCGTTTTCTATAATATCCCTAATAACCTGCTAGTATTTCGTCTGTAATCAATACAGATCAGAAAAAATGTTTCTCCCAGTATTATACCATTTTACAGACAAATTTACTCACAGGTATAATGCCGATAGATATTTAAAACTCAGTGATAATCCCGATTTGTCGGGAGAAATTAATGAGTAATTTTAAATACTAATCGGTATTACTTTCCGGTTTCCAAAAAATATTGTTGAATTTTCACACCTTGCGCACCAAGCTAGTATCGAAAATCAAAATCCTGAAATAAAGATATTTGATTGGAATAATTACTTCGAGTAGTTAGCTTTGTTTCGAATGCAGATAGTGATTTAAAAGAGCTAGAGATATGTCAGAAAATTATAAATTTTTCCAAAATAAAAAGTGTGAATATTTCCCTTGTCACAAAATAGAAAACGAAGAGGAATTCAATTGTTTGTTTTGCTATTGCCCGCTATACATGCTAAAAGATAAGTGTGGAGGTAATTTTAAATACACAAACGGGTTTAAGAATTGTTCCGATTGTACTTCGCCTCATACAAAAGGTTCTTATGAATATGTAATGAGAAAAATGAAAATAGTTTCTAAAATTGGAAGTGAACGAGAGTAGCAGCTATCTATACTTCAACTAGTACTGATTTATTATCCGCACTTTTTTTTACCTGATTAAACTGTTAACGGCAGTTTGCAAAATTGGTTTAAAGTTAGTTGGGGTGGTTCTGTGTAATTTCAGATTACTGCAATTATTAAACTGCATAAAGGATTCAAGTTCTTTGCTAAGGGCAAGAGTAAAAGCATCCGTTTTTACCAAACAGGATTCCAAGGCAAGGTGCTGAATATGCAAGAGTGATTCTTTTCTCTCTGCTTTGCAGTCCATTCGTGCAACCAACTTGCCATCCCACAAAATTGGTAGAGAGAAATAGCCGTATTGGCGTTTTGCCTCGGGAACATAACACTCAATCTGATAATTGAAGTCGAACAAGGCTTTCATTCGCTTACGCTGGATCAATAAATTATCAAATGGCGAGAGTATTTTAAGTTTGTTACGAACCAATGAGCAACTCAGTAGTTCCAGTGTGGCTGGTAAAGCAAAGTATGTATTTCCATCGACATTGATCTGCAGCAATTCTCCGGCCGAATGCATTTCCAACAAGCTTGCAGAAATAAAAGGTTTCGTGTTTTTTAGCAAATAAGCTATTTCTGTTGCTTGTCCCAGTCCGTTTGCTCTCAAGTATCGGGTAATCAGAAAACGAGCATATTCCTCTTGTGTTGGTACCGAAATATTTATTGTAGAAGGCAATACACGTTCCGTAAGATCATATACCTTATGAAAGTTAATCCGAGAAGAAACCATAAGTTCTCCCTGCATAAATAAACATTCCAAAGCTTGTTTCGCGGGTTTGGTAGTCCATTCTCCTCTCTTTTTACCAGTATTTACAAAGTCTTTGGCCATCAAAGGGCCTTCGGCAGCAATACGCTTAAGTACGAATCTCATCAACTGTTTATCACGTACATACCAATGATTCTGATTGCCAGTTAACAATGCCTGTTTACGGTGTAAACTATAACGAAAGTCGCACATGGGAAGGTAGGCTGCGGCGTGAGACCAATATTCGAAAATCTTTTTATCAGCAATCAGTTGATCAAGATGTGAGGTTTTGTAATGAGGGTTTCGATTCCACAAAGTATGATGATGAGCACGCTGAATGGCCGATATTGTGTCTATTTGGATGTAAGCAAGATGTTCGATAGCTGACAATGTAGCTTCAACAGCACCACCAGTTTGCTTTATTGGTGGCACCCTCTGTGAAAGCAATACCAGTTTTCGGGCTTGTTGAATGGAGAGTGTTTCTGTTATTTTAGCCATACATATCTTCCTTATTATTGTTGCAGTTCAAAACTTAGTCTGAACTATTTTGCCAATTGGCACATACAATATAGGAAACAGAATACTTAACAAAAATTATCAACACCAATTTTCCCAAAAGCATCTAAATTTCCCGGCTAAACTATCTTGATTTTCAATAGATTCATAACTAAAATGCAAGTAATAAAAATCATTTTAAAAGACAGCTCTTTGTCCCAAAAAAGGCATTTTACGAAAAACACTCTCTTTGCTATTCGGAAAGGGTACAACAGCTTCTTTTTACCTTAAATAATTCTTGCATTTTTAGCACCTGATTTACAAAAACTTCAAGAGAAGCTTCTGATTGTATGCATTCTCCTTCTACAAATAGTGCAAATGGTTCTTTAGATTCATTTTTTACTTCAAGCCAGTTGTTATCTTCTGAATTTGCTCTTATTACTTTTATTCCTTTTCGCGACAAAGCTCTTCTGAGTAAAACATATTCAAAACCATGTCCTTTTACAGGAATTGTAGAATTTTGAGTATGCATTACTTTAAACAAACCCGTTTTGTTATCGAACACAATTCCTTTGTGCTGAAACATAGATTGAAAGGCATTCTGAAGTAATAAATCTTCGGGACTACCAGTTGTTAAAGGTCCTCCACTTTGCAACAACCATAAACGATCCGATAACTGTAAGGCCAAATCGAGATCGTGAGTCGACATCAAAATAGATTTCCCTGATGCATTGGCAATATCACGCAACAACTGCATAATTTCTACTCTGGCTGGTAAATCTAAAAAAGCCGTTGGTTCATCCAAAATAATTAAAGGAGTATCCTGAGCAATAGCTTTGGCTATAAAAGCTTTTTGCCTTTCCCCGTCGCTTAAGGATGAAAGCAGACTGTCTTTTTTGTGTGCAATTCCACATTGTTCCATGGCGCGTGACACAATAATTTTATCCATCGCATTCAATCGTCCCATCATTCCCGTATATGGACTACGACCATAACCTACCAGTTCCTGTACATTAGCATTAGGCACAATAACTCTATCGGTTAAAACCACCGCAATCCATTTCGATAATTCCTTTTCGCTAAGCTGATTAACTTCCAAATCATCAATAAAAACTGAACCGTTTAAAACGGGATGAAAACCACAAATACTTCGCATTAAAGTACTTTTTCCCGTTCCGTTCGACCCTAACAGACATATTAATTCGCCCGACGGAATAATTGCTGATAAATTACCGGCTACAATCTTGTTACCATAACCTATCGAGAGATTTCTAATTTGCAATAAATTTTTGTTCATGTTAGAGTGCTAAAAATTTTCTTTGCGTTTTTTCCAGATTACCGAAATGACTACCGGCGCACCAATAAAAGCCGTTACTGAGTTAATAGGCAATTCACTTTCCATTCCGGGAAGTCGAGCCAGTAAATTGCACAGCAAAGCTGTTATCGCACCCAAGATACAGGCATTGCAAATTAAATAAAAGTGATTACTTGTTCGCGACACCAATTTAGCAAGATGTGGAACAGCCATACCAATAAATATGATTGGCCCGCAGAAAGCAGTAACAATGGCAGTTAAGCTTCCTGCACATAGAATTATTAATAAACGTGCCCGCTTAATTTTCAGTCCCAAATTACTGGCATACCGATCGCCCAAAGCCATTAAATTTAACGATTTGCTTAAAAATAAAGCAAGCAAGGACGGAATAATGGTAATCATCGCAAACAAATATGCCCGATCGACCGACATTCGTGAAAAACTTCCCAAACCCCATATTACATAGTTGTGTACATCTTCTTCCATGCTGTAGAATTTCAATACACCAACAACCGAATTAGAAAGGTAACCAATCATAACCCCTATAATTAAAACACTTAAGGTACCTCCAATTTTATGTGAGATAAACAAAATAATAGCCAGTACTGCAAAAGCTCCTCCTAGTGAAGCTATTATCACTGCTAAATCGCCCCAAATTCCCAAACGAGAAAACGAAAATCCCCAAACCTGTCCGGCAATTAAAAGAACAAAACCAACGCCCAAGCTGGAACCAGACGATATTCCTAAAACAGATGGACCAGCCAAAGGATTTCGAAAGAGTGTTTGCATCAGTAAGCCGGCCACTCCGAGAGCCATTCCTGCTCCCAAGGCTACAATGGTTTGTGGCAAACGGGTACGCAACAAGATATTCTCCCAAATAATGTTGGAAGATCCTTTCCCAATCATGATTTGAACCACATCGGAAATTGGCACACTTACCGATCCCATTGCAAGATTTAAAGCAAAAAGAATCAGTAAAAGGGCAAGAGATAAAGGAATTAGAATTGATTTTCTTAATAAGTTGTATTGCATATTTTTCACTTTAAAACCTCGTAAAATTCCGGTTTGTAGTCGGGCAATAAATTGGGATGAAAGAAATGAATATAATCTGCTAATATTACATCTGGTTTCATGGCATTTTGTTCGTAATAAGGCTTCTCCCTAATGTTACACATAATCACGTTTCCTTGTTTGTAGGCTTTAAAATCTCCATAGCGAACATCTTGTTCTATTAAAGCTTTTCGATCGAAACCAGTAGGTTCTGGAACTAAAATTCGCCAAAAATCAGCATTGGCAGCTTTGGTGTAAACACTTTCGAAGCCCAAAGGGTAAGCAGCTTGCTTGTCGTCCTTAATAATATATTTTGCTCCTGCATCGCGAAAGTAATTGGCATAAAAACTCTTTCCTCCAGGCACATACCAAGTTCCGGATTTCATTTTCCCTGAGAATACTGTTGGTCGTATTTTTACTTTTTTTGTGAGATTTTTAAGAGAATCATACCGAAAAGATAATTTCTGAAATAAAGAATCAGCCTGCTTTTCCTTTCCAATAAAAGGAGCAATCATTTTTACCCATTCTGCTCTTCCCAAAGGTGTTTTTTCATTGTAGGCGCCCATTGGGACCAAAGGAATACCTAAATTTTTAAGCGCATCGTATCCTCCTGCCTTAAAGGGAGACACAAAAATAAGATCAGGATTAATGCCAGCAATCAATTCGATGTTAAAATGTCCTTCTTTTCCTACTCGTTTCACCTTTCCTTCTGCTATTCGCTTGCTAATACCTTCATGAAATAAGTGTCGGCTGCTATTGGTTGCTACGATATGATCAATATCCTTTAAGGCAAAGAAATAAGTTAGTTGAGTAGACGACAAACAGATGATCTTTTTACAAGGAACCTGAATTGTATTCGAATTCTTATCACCTGCTAATTTCTTTCTCACCAATTTAAATTCCTGATAAGTTGAATCATTCGCTTTACCATTGTAAATTCTAAGCACCTTATCCTTATCGGATTTAAAAATTTCAAAACCTTTGGCATGTTCTAAATTTTTCTTCTCATATTTATTCGCGGCTTTACCATCCAATTCTTTAGTACTAAGCTTACAACTTATTCCTGTAAATATCAGCAATAATAAAATATACAAAACAGAGTTGTTTTTTTTCATAAGTTCTTTCTTAATGCTTCGTTTCTATCGCAATGTATTTGAAAAACCCTGTTTTTCGTCCTTCGGTATCATATTGATAAGTTCGCTTGGAATTGCCTCTTTTGCCTGTATAATAATAGGAGAAGCTCTCAATTATTTGTGATTCTTTATTATAAATGTAATGATTCAATTTCACCAATTTTCCGGCAACACCGCGTTTGAACTTCTTCAGCAACTTACCCGTCTTATCATACTTATTTTCGGTATAAAACAAAGAGCTTTGCTCTCCTTTTGCATTGTAAGCAGAATATTCAACCTGATGACCAAATTCATTAAATGCGTACTCGACAGTTTTTAACAATGCATTCTTGAAATAATATTCTGTTTTACTGTTTTTTCCTGTATCATCGTAAAAGTAAAGCTTGCCAGTCTCCTTATTCTTGAGATAGTCAGTTTTAGAACTGTTTATTTTCTGATTTTTCCCGTTGAACTGATATTTATAGACAGCAATCAATTCATGAGTCGCATTATACTTTTCGGTCTTTATTTTATTGCCGTGCTCATCGTAAAAGTACTGCACCATTTTCTCCAATTGATTTTCACTATCAAAGCTTATTTTATGAGAACGTAAACCATTCTCATCATATTTGTATTCGCGTTTTCCAACAAGTTGGTAATCTTTGTCTGCATTGTCTGGTATCGAAGTAAAAGACAATAAAAAAATCAATACATTCATCATTATTATTTTGCCTTAAGTTCAAGTAAAATTTCCTTTAAGTGCTCAATCCAAATATGAACAACTTCGTTTTGATCAGCCATTCCGCTTAAAACTGCTTCTACTTTGTAGTCTTTAGCCTCCAGTTCTGATTTCCAGCTATCTTCCCCCGCTCCCGCCATGTCGTTTCGTGCATGATCACCGGCAATTGTCATAAAAGGAAGCAAGTATACTTTATTTACTTTTCGGGTTTCCAATTTCTCAATCACCTGATTCAATTCTGGATATCCCTCAACGGTAGCAAGAAAGACATTGGGATTTTTCTGCCATAAATAATACTGCATACCCGAATAATATACATTTGCCGGATGATGTGTGCCATGCCCCATAAAAACAACAACATCGCCTTTATGCATTCCTTTTGGCAGATTTTGCAGCAACACATCGCCTAAGTTCTCAATATCTTTTTGATGATACAGCAGAGGTTTCCCTAATTTTACGTGATCAATTCCTTTCGGCATTCCCGAAAATGCTTCAACTGTTTTTTTTAAGTTTTCGTATTCCTCACCAGGAATTACATGAAGAGATTGCACGGCAACATTACTAAAACCTTCCTCACCCATTTTGGCTAAAGCCTCTGCTGGTGAATCAATAATTTCTCCTCTTGAACGAAGTTTTTTACGTATAATTTTAGATGTAAAAGCCCAATGTATTTCCTGATTTGGAAATGCTGCTTTTACTTCTTCTTCGATGTGCTGAAAGCTTGCTCTGGTTTCAGGATAACTGGAACCAAAAGAAACCAATAGAATTCCCGTTTTATTTACTTTTTTGGTATGAGCTGCAGCCAAAAATGAAGTTGTTATTAAGATCAGGAACAAGCCTATCTTTAAAAAGTTATCGAACTGATATTTTTCAATCATTGAATTTCATTTTAACCAGTTTTGTTCTTACCGGCAGTGATTTTTTTGTTTTCCTCTTGATCCATTTTAATCCCAGCACCAGACCTGAAATGCTTACTACTGTTCCTCCCAATGACAAGAATAACAGCAATAACTTTCTGAGCCATTCGTGTTGCTTTAAAAATGGAAAATCCAAAGTATGCAGAGATCTGTACAACCAACGACGAGATCTGTCGTTGCTATTGTAGCTTTTAATAACTTCTCCCGTTTTCGGGTGAATATACATGCTGGTATGATCTGCATCGTGTAAAGTCAATTGCCATACCGGCAATGGTCTTTTCCACATGCCTGATTTTTGATAATAGGCATCAAATTCGTTCAACTCCTTTACATCGTAACCGGTATCGGCAAATACACTTTTACACCAACTGCTAATCTCTTTTTTTGAATAATTCGATTTGGCAAAAGCACCATCAGTTCCAGCAACATATACATCAGGCAACTGATAATGATCCCGATAAACCCAAAAGCAGGCTTGATTCATAACGGTTTTCCAAACTACTTTCCGGATTGGTTTTTTGCCCTCAACTGCATTCCATAAATGGGAAAGAGATGTTGCTGCATGCTGTTTTACATCTGTTTTTTGATTCCATACTTTTACCGCAGAAACTTTTGCGTGTACCGGAACCAAGCTTTTTGGAATATCGACAACAGAAAAAAAGCCACTCAATATAAAAGTGAATACAAAAAAGCCAAACAGAAAACCCGTAATGTGATGCCACTTGTACCAAAACTTCTTATAGGGACTGCATTCCGTCCATTTCGAGGATTTCTTTCTTTTTTTTAAGCGAATAAAGCCAGCTATTAAACCACTTATACTTACCAAAATCCCAAAGAACGAAATCCATGCAACTACCTTTATCCAAAGTCCTTTTTGCAAGCGAAGCGATTTAAAATAAATCCAATGTGGAATGGCTCCTAATCGTGCTGCCCACCTCGTTTTTATTGTTGTTTCCTGAATTATACTGCCTGTTTTTTCCGAAATGTAAATCCGTGTTCGATCCTCATCATTCAAATAACATTTGTAAATAGGAAGTAAGGCCCTGTAGTAAGACCAAGGTATCCACTGGTCTAATTCTTCAATTTTTTCAACTGATTTAAGCTTTGCTCCGGTAAAATCTTCAGCCAAATTAACAGCCTCCTTCTCTGTTGTATTTTCACATCTGATTAAGGAAATGGCACTGTATACTTTCTGCGATTTTCTTCCGGAATAAACTCTGTAAACAGGATTTCCATTCATTTTCTCCAATTCTATCTTTCCTAAAAAATCCTCAGAAGGGGCTTGAATTGAATCGAAATCAGACTTTGTTAAGAAAGACAAATGCATGAACCTTTCCTCCTTTGAAGCATGAGGAAAACCAGCGAAAATCAGGACAAAACCTGATAAAAACCAAATCACAAACATCAAGCTTAAGAAAGTCCCTGATAGATTATGAATTTGGAGAATAATATTTTTAAATCTGCTCATGATATGGTATCAAAGTTGGCAAAGAGCAAATCCCCCGATCAGTAATTTCTAATTTTTAAACAGTTAAGGGAATTTGCCTTATGCAGATAAATATGTATGCTTATTTTGCAAATTTGATGTTGCAGCCGATAAATACGGTTCTTCCCGGATTTAAAGTTCCATAATGAGATCCGTAAGGACTGTTATCTACGTAATCGAAGATATTATCAAGTCCTGCTGTAATTTCAAGTGATGTTCCTGCGCTTGAGAAACAATGTGAAGTTGTTAGTTTCCAAAGGTTGTAACCGTCAGCATCAGGATCTCCATCATAAAATTTATCATCCTGAATACGCCCGGTTAAACTAAAATTTAATGAATAATCTTTCCAGGTTCTGTCATATAATAATCGTAAGTTGACATAGTTTTCAGCAACACCTTCCAAACGGATATTATCTGTTTCATTTTTGGCATCCACGTATGAATATCCTCCACCCAAAGTAAAACCACCACCAACTTTCACATTAAAAAGAAAATCAACCCCTTGCGATTTTGCTTCTCCAATGTTATAATGCTGACGTGTGTTTTGAATACCATCGGCTTCGTCTGCGGCACTTGTTTCTACTGTTTGGTAAGCAATCATATCATTAATTTTATTTTGATATGCCGATACACTAAGGGATAATTTTGAAACAATATATTCTACAGAAAAAGAATAGTAATCTGATTTTTGCGCATCAAGATCAGAATTTCCTAAATAGAGGTTGCCTCTTTTTTCGTAATGGTAGTATAATTCTTTTATGGTAGGAGCTTTAAAACCTTTTGCAAAAGTTGCTCTAAAATTGAAATCGTTTAATTTGTAAAGAGCAGATAATTTTGGCGTAAAATCATTACCAAACTCTTTATGCTTTACGTAACGCACTCCTGCTACCAAAGAAAGATTTTTCAGCAACTTCATTTCATCTTGAGCAAATGCAGAAAAGGTATAAGCATCTTCTTTCGCATTTACCAATCGACCTTCCGATTCCAGGCTTTCGTTTACATATTCTCCTCCCAATGTAAATTGATGTGCCTTTTTTAAGCTAAAAACATATTTAAGATTTACATCTTCGCGTTTTTGCTCTGTATTAAGAACCTTCTCTCTTATGGAATGAAGTATTTCCCCTGATTTTGAAGATATATCATTCTGATTGTATTTGTAGTAATACTTGAATTGATCAGAATTAAAATCGAGACTAATGAAATCTCTCTTATTAATTAGATACTTAGCTCCTGCCGAATAAGAAAAATCCTTGTAGTGATACCCATATTTTTTTACAGTTATTGGCAGCAATACATCTTTCTCGTATTTTGAGCCTATTGCATATACGCTTAATTTATTTGTTACTGCATAATCAAAACGCTGGCTGATGGTGTAATCCTCATACGCATTAACTTGCCTGGCATCTGTAGCTGCAAGTATGTCATCCGATGGGTCATCGTTACCCAAATCATCGTCAATTTCAAACTTGCTTAGTTGCCATCCGTCTGATTCCTTTCTGGAATAAGTTGTAAGAGAAGAAAAACGACCTAAATTCAATCCTACTTTAGTAAAGTATTGCTTGTTGCCATGCTCACCTATACGAGAATTACTTTCGGCGTAAATTTTCCGTTTCGATTTTTTTGTAATCACATTAACTACACCAGCAATAGCTTCAGATCCGTACAAAGATGAAGATGCTCCTTTCACAACTTCAATTTTCTCTATGTCATCAGGGTTAATACGGTTGATATCATTCTGACCACCAATATCTCCATACATCCTTTTCCCATCGATAAGAACCAGAATGTAATCGTTACCCAATCCGTTCAATTGCATAAAGGAACCCATATTCCCTGGATTAAAATCGAAAGATGGGCTGATTCCTGTCATTAAATCGGCAAAACCAGATGCCGAAACAGCTTTCACTAACTTCTTGCTGATTAATTCTGTTTGAACGGGAGCACTTTTTAAATGATGCGGTGTTCCTGTACCAGTAATTACGACTTCACCCAATTCTCTTTCTGATTTTTTCAACTGAAAATCAAGTGTGTTTGTACCTTCCTTAATTTCAATTGTTTCTTTTCTTCTTGCATATCCCGAATAGGAAACAACAATTTCGTACTCTCCAACCTTTAAATTTCGAAACGAATAAAATCCATCGCGATTGGTAGATACTCCGATGGTGGTTCCATTAAAATAAACATTAGCACCAATTAAAGGATTAGTCCCGTCCTTTTCTTTAACTGCTCCGGACAATGTCCCAACCTGAGCAATTAAACTCTGACTTACCAATATAAAAAGGCCAATCAGAATGTAATTTTTAAACTGCATGATAGAGTTGTTTTTAATTATAAAACATCACATCTTGCTGCCAAATGTTTACAAAACAAAGAATTTAGAAAAATAAATACTGAACACGCGCGTAAGTCCAATACATATACTTCGATTCCCGGAAGCAAAATGTTATTAGTTACGACTTGGCAGGTCTCCTGAC
>JAESUW010000163.1 GCA_016760525.1 Labilibaculum sp. | reverse complement strand
CTGAAAGCTTTCGGGACCCCTAAAGGGGACTTTGCCCAATTTGTTAGATCAACTTTTTTTTAAAAGTTCCTTTAGGGGTTTGGGGTAATTGTATAAATTATTAAAAAAAACCCTCTGTCCTATCGGACATCTCCCCTCAAAAAGGGAGAACTTTACAACACCTCCAATAATACAATATCGTATTCCGTATCGAGACTCACTTTTCCATTCTTCACTTTTGCTTTCTTACCGGAATAAGCATCACGCAGTTCGATTCCGTCTTCTAACTCAACAATTATCAATTCTTTTTCCCCTTTTGGCAGATCCAATCCTACAAAAACCAGATCCTGCAATTCAGTATTACTGTAAGTTCTACTAAACAGGTAAGGTTTTTCGCTAATCATTTTATGAACTCCAGCACCTACTGCCGGATGATCTCTTCGAAATTTGCCAAGTTTTTGCCAGTGAGCCAATACAGCTTGTGTATGCTCATCGGTTTCAAGCTCTTCCCAGTTCATAAACGAACGTAAAGTTGCATCGCCAACAGTTCCTTCTATTATCAATGATCTTGCTGTTTCATCGCCATAATACACTTGTGAAGTTCCCGGACACAACAACAATTTATTTGCTGATTCAATGCTTCTTTCTCTCTTTGGATCAAAAGGTGATCCGTCATCATGAGATGTCAGGTAATTTAAAATTCCATATCCTTTTAAGTCTCCTTGTAGAATTTTAGAATATTTTGAAAACAATTCCTCATAAGAACTTAAAGCATTGTATTTAAACTCAAAATTGATCATATCCGTAAAACCATTGACGTAATAGTTCACTTGTTTATCACCAAAATCGAAAGCAAATTTATTACTGATATTGTAACCATAAACTTCAGCAACGGAATAAAATTCGTTATTGTCCATTACCTTTTCAGGATTGTTTTCCTTCCAAAGCTGAAATGCATATTCACATTCCGTACGAAAATCTCCCCAAACTGATTCTTCGGTATGCTTCACAGTATCCGAACGATAGCCATCGATTCCAAACTCAATGATATAATCGCACAACCATTTAATCATGTGATATCTTGGTGTACGAGGATAATCAGTTCGAGCAAAGAATTCATCCAATTCTTTCATTTCCTGCTCGTAACGACCTTCTTTTTTCCATTTCTCCGCCAAACTTTCAGGAATAGTCACTTCCTGCGTATTTTCAGTCTTAATATCTGGCAAATTATCAGTTAAGGTACACGCTATAGTCGATTCGTAGTTTTTATAAGTACAAGTTGGTTCTGTTCTCACCCACTCTTTTTCCCAGGCAGGATCAGTTTCTGTAGCTGGTCCTGTGTGATTAATTACCGCATCCATTACTATGCGAATTCCTCTGGCATGAGCCGTTTCTACCAATTCGGCAAGATCCTCCATTGATCCGAAGTTCGGATCCAAAGCAGTCCAGTCTTTCGCCCAATATCCGTGAAAACCATAAGTATTTCCTGTTCCCTCATCAACCGATCCGTGAATCTGCTCGGTAACCGGAGTAAACCAAATGGCGTTAATTCCAAGTGCATTAAAATATCCTTCTTTTATTTTTTGAGTGATTCCTTTAATATCACCACCTTCAAAACCTCTCAATTTCCCGGTTGGCAATTCCCGCTCAAAGTTCACATCATTATCGGTAGTTCCGTTACAAAAACGATCTGTTAGTAAAAAGTACAAGTTAGCTCCCTCCCACACAAATGGCTTTTCGGCATCTGTAATTTGCTTTTCGGATGTTGAACATGCCGACAGCAAAAAAAGTAAAGCAACAAATATGCAATATCCTAATCTCTTCATTATTTGGCTAGTTTTATAGTAATTGATTGATTTCCTTCTAATTTCACTTCTCCTGTAAAACGGAGAATTTTTGATTCTTTATCCCAAGTAAAATCCATAGATTTTCTTCCTAAGGATACTTTCTTTGGCTGCTTCTTTATGTTGTGAATTACCCAATTGATGTTCTTTTTAACAGACTTGTAATTGCGTCCTATTTTAGTAGTAACAGCAATCTGTAATTTCGATTTTGAAAAGGTTGAACTGAATGATAATAACTCGTATTGTCCTTTTTCAAATGCTTCCGCAGTTTCCCCATCATCGTTATACAATTGCCCTTTGCTTGCCGTAATAAGCTTATCGTGATAGTAATGCAATTCCATATTTGCAAGTGAATACGCTCTGGTGTTTTGCATTCCTTTAATCATTGGAATGAAAGAACCGCCACGCACAAAAACAGGAATATGATCTTCTTCTGTTGTAATGGTGTAGCTTTTTCCACCATTGTATTTCTTCTCAGATACAAAATCGAACCAAACCGAATTGGCCGGCATGTATACTTCTTTCTCTTTTAAACCGGCATCGGTAATGGTTGAGACTAAAAATGCATCTCCCCACAAATAAGTATCCGAAACTAACAGCAATTTCTGGTTATTTAGCTCTTCGAAAAACAGAGGACGCATCAAAGGGATTCCAGTCTGATTGTTATCAAAGGCAATGGTATAATTGTATGGCATCAACTGATATCTCAATTGAATTGATTTCTTTGCCAATGCTTTGGTTTTTGCTTCACGAAATACTGGTTCGGAAGCAACTGCTTCCTGTGCATGTGGACGGAATATCGGTTGAAAAACACCGTACTGCAACCAGCGTGTATACAATTCATCATCTAAATTATCTCCTGCGAATCCTCCTAAATCGGAATGCATGTAAGGAATTCCCTGCAATCCCATCTGAAGAGAAATTTCGGTTTGTGGCTTTAATCCATCCCACGACCGACTCACATCACCTGTCCATGGCACCATTCCGTAACGCTGTGAACCAACAGCTCCTGCTCTCATCAAAATAAACGAACGCTGATTGGGAAAGTCTTTCTGATAGCCTTCATGAATCAATTTTGCCCAGTAATGACCGTAAATATTGTGAACCTCATCGGCAGATCCATTCACATGTTGTAATGCTGAAGGATGAACTTCCGGTTCGCCCAAATCGCCCCACCAACCGGCAACTCCTTTGTTAGCCAATCCTTTGTAAATATTCCAAAACCAGTCGATCGCTTTCGGTTTAAATACATCAATCAATCCGGTGTTACCGAAATAAAAATCGTATGTGTAAGGATTACCTATTGAATCGGTTCCTAAAACCTCTTCTTTCACAGCTTCGTCCCATCGTTTTGATGTAGTTAAAATAAAAGGCTCGGTAATCAGAATTGTTTTTACTCCTTTGGCATCAAAATCAGCAATCATTTTCTCTGGTGTTGGAAAGGAGTCTCTATCAAAAGCCAAATTTCCCATTTCCCCTTTCATTTCTTTACCAAACCAAAACAAATCCAAAATAATCGCATCCACAGGAATTGAATCCTTCAAAAACTGATCGATAGTTGCTCTGCATTCCCTCTCGGAATGATATCCAAACCGGCTCGAAAAATTTCCAAAACTCCAACGGGGAAGCATGGGTTGTCTGCCCGTTAAATTGGTAAATTCATAAGTGAAACCTTCCCATGTATCAGAAGCAATTACTTGATATACTTTTCGTCCGCAGCTACTTTCATAGCGTAAGGTATTTGTTTTTTTACTATCCAAATCCAAATAACCAATAGGAGCATTATCGAAATGAACGGCATACATTTTCGAAGATATCACCAAAGGCATGGTGTAATTCATCAATTTGGAATGAGTTCCGTATCCGTAATCAGCTCTGTTGTATAATTGAAGTCGGTTACCGCGTCGGTTCATTCCCAAAGCACGTGCACCACCACCAAACAAAACTTCATCCTTATCCAGAGAGAAATCGATATTTTCGGTACTATCTGTTTTAACGTATCCTTCTTTTTCAGAAATCAAATGTTTGCCTTTATAGCTATAGCTGATATCAAAAGGAGATTTTGAGATCTGAACGGTAATTCCTTTGGATTGATAGAACAATTTGTTGTTTTTTTCAATCAATTTTGAAACATCAGCCTGAGGTTTCATTACTACAGCATACGATTCTCCTTTCCCAACTTCTCCATTTGGAATAAAAGCCGTTTCTACAATGTTTTGATTGTAAAACTGAATTTCATAACTGCCATCATTGGTAACAAGCAGCAATTGGTTGCCATTCACCTTATGCGATTGATAAACTCGTTGACTATTTTGCGCAATTGCCGAAAATGAAGCAAAGGCAACAATCAAAAAAACAGAAATCCGTAAAGCAATTTTATTGCACATATTCAGAGTTTGATAATTCTTACGATCTCCCGATCAGATTTATTTTAATTCTAAAATTAATGGTGTGTTTGGAGCTAAAGAAATGCTTTCGTTCAAAAAATTGAATTCTTTCCCGCTAATCACATCTTTTCCTGAAGAAAATGCTCCTAAACATTCCGAAAATCTCGTCAGATTCAATTCCTGTGACTTTTCGTTCTGATTAATCACAACCATTACTGTTTTTTCAGCATTGCTTCGAAAATAAACATAGGTATCATTTTCGGGAACGTAATGCTTCAATTTCCCTGTGTGAATTACTGAATTTTGCTTTCTCCAGTTCAATAATTTTTTTAAGAAATTAAAAGCTTCATTTTCTTTCGGGGTTCTTCCTTCTGCTGTAAAAGCATTATTTGCATCGCCTTCCCATCCTCCAGGAAAATCAGCACGCATTTTGCCGTCACCATCACTCTTTTTACCTTCCAACAAGATCTCTGTCCCCGAGTATAATTGCGGAATTCCTCTAGTAGTTAGTAGAAAAGTCATCAGGCTTTTGTATTTCTGTATGTCACCTCCTAAAACCGACATAATATGGTCTGTATCATGATTTTCCGCAAAAATAAACAGATTATCAGTATCCGGATATAGATAATCAAAAGCAAGTGAGTTGTAAAGACGAATCAATCCGGTGTTCCAAGTTTCATCTTCAATAAAAGCCTTTGTCATGGCTTCAAACAAAGAAAAATCCATTACACAAGGCAAATTTGAATTGTAAGCATCATGATTTACTGCATCTTTCTGCCAGTAAGCAATCTCTGCAGGAGTACTTAACCAGGTTTCCCCTACAATATTCAGATTTGGATATTCTTCCATAATTGTACCCGAATAAACTGCCATGGCATCTTTATCGTTGTACGGATATGTATCTACTCTAATTCCGCCTAAATCGGCATATTCTATCCACCAAATGGTATTCTGAATCAGGTAATTAGTCAGCAATTCATTTTGCTGATTCAAGTCAGGCATACTTGTATCAAACCAACCATTAAAATTCTTTTCGTAATCTACTTTGGAAACATATGGATCATTCGTGGTACTCTTGCGATGATTTGATTGTGTGAATTCAGGAAAAACATGCACCCAATCGCTTGAAGGCAGGTCATTCATCCACCAATGAGCCGAAGCACAATGATTGGTCACCACATCCATAATAATTTTAATTCCTCGTTTTTTTGCTTCCGCAGATAAACGGGCATAATCCTTATTACTTCCAAAACGAGCATCTATTTTGTAATAATCGGATATTGCATAAGTATGATAAGACGTTTTGGGCTCGTTGTCCTCCATTAATGGTGTATTCCAAATTGCAGTAACACCAAGCTCCTGCAAATAATCCAAGTGATCGATAATCCCTTGAATATCGCCTCCGTGGCGGCCATCAGGATTTTCACGATCCAATTTATCTTCCATTCCATCAACAGAATCATTTTTTGGATCTCCATTTGCAAATCGATCCGGCATAATTAGATAAATCACATCCGATGCATCGTAGCCCTTTCGATTGGCTGAATCTTCTTTTCTATTTTTTAATTCATACGAGTAACTTGCTTTCTTTTTGCCTTCTTCAGAAAAAATAATCTCGAAATTCCCCGCTTTTGTTCCTTTTTTAATTATCAGATTTACGAACAAATAATTGGGTTTATCCGTCTTTATTGTCCCTTCAATTGTAACTCCCGGATAATTCATAGAAACATCATATTCCGAAATATTTTCACCATGAATCAATAATTGCAAGTTTGGATTTTTCATATCTACCCACCAAAACATAGGCTCAACATGATCTAATTTTATTTTTCCTGCAAAAGAAGATATGCCACATATAAATGTGAGACTTAGAGCAATAAATACGGTTTTTAATCCATTCATGGTTGTTAGCTTTTTTATTATTCTAAAATTAATTCAATAAAAATTGTAGTGGAATATGAATTCTTTCTTTCCATGACTTCTCACTATGAGAGGCACCTTCGACTTTTTTAGTCATCCAATTATCACCTCTTATATATCCTTTCTGAAGCATCATTTCATCAACAATATTTTGATATGGTTCATATTTAGCATCAAAGCCCACTGTTCCAAAATCGAAATATATTTTGTGATTTTCAGGTAAAGGCAAGCTCTTTGGCAAGGTCTTAATATAAGCTTCTCCTAAATAATCAACTGGCCAATGAGTAGAAATACATCCGGCTGCTCCAAATACTTCAGGATATTCACATATAGCATATAGAGAAATTAATCCGCCCATAGATGATCCCATAATGGAGGTATCCTCAACTTTCGTAGATGTGTTGTATGTTTTATCGATAAATGGTTTTAATTCTTCAACCAAAAATTTTAAATATTCGTCAGAATAAAGACCATCAAATCCGTACTCTTTTTTCATTTCCTTAACATAAACAGGATTTTCAGAAGCTTCGGCAGGTGATTTAGGCATATATTCGACAAAACGTTTTGGGGTATTCCAAGGAGCCACCACTATTGTATTCTTAATTTTCCCCGCTTTCATTAAACTGTCAATAGCTTCATCAACACCCCAATCGATACCAGTATATGATGTTTTAGGATTAAACACATTTTGACCATCGTGCATATACAAAACTTTATATTTATCGGTTGATTCTGGATTATATCCGGCAGGCAAGAAGATTTCTACATTACGAGAATCGACAAACTTAGACTCAAAATTCTCATACAATAACACTTGGCTTTTTTCGAAAGAAGAGCATTGGGTTATCTTGGGTTGGTTTTTACATGCTATCAGAGAAAATGCAAAAACAATAGCTAATAATTGAGGAATCTTCATGAAAATTAGTTTTTACAATCAGGTTAACTTGCTAAAATAGATATCCTTACACAAATTTTATTGTTTTATAGGCATAAAACAATTGCTTGTTGCTTTGTTTTAAAATAATTCCAGGATAAGAGAAATCCCCTTACCCTGAACTATTTTTGTTTTTACTTACGCGTGTTCAACAACCAAACTACTATCCTTTTCAATTACGTATTCGTCATCAATCAGGAATAAGGAAATATCATCACCTTCTTCGTTGATTACACCAACACCTTCCTCAGAAACTCTCACATTCAGTAAATTCCCTCTAAAACGAACTTTAAATGAATATGATTTCCATTCTTTTGGAATTAAAGGCTTAAATATTAATTGTCCGTTTTGGACTCTCATTCCGCCAAAACCTTCAACAATCGACATCCATGTTCCAGCCATACTTGTGATGTGCAGACCTTCGTGCACTTCCATATTGTAATCATCAATATCCAAACGGGAAGTTCTTAGATACAGCTCATACGCTCCTTCTATATCCCCGATTTTCGATGCCAGAATAGAGTGAATACATGGTGACAGTGAAGATTCATGAAGAGTTCTGGGCTCGTAAAAATCATAATTTTTCTTAATTGTTTCTTCGTCAAACTGATCTTCGAACAAATAAACACCCTGCAAAACATCTGCTTGCTTAATAAAACATGATCGCAAGATTCTATCCCATGACCAATGCTGATTGATTGGGCGTACTTTCGGATCTAAATCGACAGCCAAAATTTGTTCTTTATCCATATAACCATCCTGCTGTAAGAATACACCTGTTTCCTCATCAACCGGATAGTACATGTTATCAATTATATCATTCCATTTTGCAGTTTCAGCATCAAAATCGAATTTCAAATTGTTCATAATTTCATCAAAACGAGAAGAATTACTTTCTTTCACATAACCCATAGCTTCCTGAGTATATTTCATACACCAATTCGCAATAGTACTTGTGTACCAGTTATTATTGATGTTGTTTTCATACTCGTTAGGTCCGGTAACACCAAGCATCACATACTTCTTTTTCGCTTCAGAATAATTAACCCGCTGACTCC
This sequence comes from Labilibaculum sp., assembly GCA_016760525.1. Lineage (GTDB taxonomy): Bacteria > Bacteroidota > Bacteroidia > Bacteroidales > Marinifilaceae > Labilibaculum. The sequence continues at coordinate 14,191 of JAESUW010000163.1, read as the reverse complement.
AGAATCTTGAAATACCAATTAGTACATCCAAACCAAATTCTGCTAAATAATTTTTATCATCCGTGTGACGGATATAATTGTAAATAGCAAAAGCAATGGCTCCGTTACGGTGAATTTCTTCAAAAGTAATCTCCCACTCGTTGTGACATTCTTCCCCATTCATTGTTACCATTGGATACAAAGCKGCACCATTGGTAAATCCTAATTTAGCAGCATTATCAATTGCTTTTTGCAATTGCTTATATCTGTAAATCAATAAGTTTCGAGTAACCTCAGGTTTTGATGTACTTAAGTAAAATGGAACACAATAAGCTTCAGTATCCCAATAAGTGCTTCCACCATATTTCTCACCAGTAAAGCCTTTGGGTCCAATATTCAATCTTTCATCTTCACCAGTATAAGTCTGATTTAATTGAAAAATATTAAAACGAATGGCCTGTTGAGCAGCTACATCACCTTCAATAGTAATATCACTATTCGCCCATTTGCCCGCCCAAAAAGCTACATGTTCCAGTAAAAGAGATTCATATCCTTTTTCGTATGCTTCTGTAACTACCTTATGTGCATCATCCAATATCTCAGCCTTCTCGTGATTTAATGAGCTTAAAACACTTGCATACTTGTATATGGAAAGCTCTTCTCCTTTTCGAATATCAAACTCAACAATATTGGAAACGTACTTCGTTTCTTCCTTTATCGTAGGATTCAACTCAAGCTTACTTCCATCTTTGTATACATCATATTTCATTCCTATACAAACATGAAAATCTAATTTCTTGGTTCTGGCAGTAATATAAGCTTCACCTTTGCTTGATTTGCATGTTAATACATCCCAAAACTTCTCATCGTAGTTTGAATCCTCGTTTGCAACATCAGCATCAAGGTATGAATTGAAACTAATCTTTCCCTCAAAGTTTAAAGCTGTAACAGAATAGCGAATTGCTCCAACTTCAGAAGTAACAACACTTAAAAAACGTTTTGCATTCACCTTAATTTGATTCCCATTTGTCATTTCAGCAACAAATGAACGTTCCAAAACACCTTTCTGCATGTTTAACGTGCGAACAAATTCGCTCACTTTACATTTTGCCAGATCAAGCATTTCACCATTGATTTTCACATCAATTCCAATCCAGTTTGGCGCATTCAACACCTTTGCGAAATATTCCGGATAACCGTTTTTCCACCAACCTACTCTGGTTTTATCAGGATAATAAACACCGGCAATATAAGTTCCTTGTAATGTTTTTCCTGAGTAATGTTCTTCAAACATGGCTCTTTGTCCCATGTTACCATTCCCAAGGCTAAATATGCTTTCAGATGCGCGATGATTTTCAGGAGTAAATCCCTCCTCAATAATACACCACTCATCATGCTTTAAATACTCATTCATGTTGATTTCCTTTAAAAAATAATCTGACTTCTGATCTTAAAAGTTCAATTGAGTCATAGAGAACCCTACAAAACCCGGGACTACTATATTCGCTTTTCCCAATACATTGGGAGAACCGATTCCGACACACTTCATATTGCCATTAATTGCTGCTTCGACTCCAGCTTCAGCATCTTCAAAAACCACACAGTCCGATGGTGAAACGTTAAGAAGTTCAGCTCCTTTTAGAAACACTTCCGGATCTGGTTTTGCATTGCTTACATGAGTTCCATCAACAATCGCATCAAAATAATCAGTTAGCTCTAACTGATTCAAAATAGTCATCGCATTTTTACTTGCTGATCCTAAAGCAATTTTCACTCCGTTAGATCGAAGTTCATTCATAAATTCTTTCACACCGGGAAGAATTTCATCAGGAGTCATTTTTAAAATGTACTCCACATAGTTTTTGTTTTTCTTATCGGCCAATTCCAATTTAGTTTTCTGATCAAGTTCAACGCCACCAATCGAAAGAAGAATATCCAGCGAGGTCATACGACTCACACCTTTCAATCTCTCATTATCTTCCTCGGTAAAGTCAAAACCTAATTCATTCGCCAAACTTTTCCATGCGATGTAATGATACTTTGCTGTATCAACCACTACTCCATCTAAATCAAAAATACATGCACTTATCTTTTCCATCAGTAAATTAAAAATTATAATTTTGTATCCTCTTGTGTTTTAATAAAAAAGACTGAAACCGAACCGAACAACATTAAAACACCGGCGAGCACCAGAATATAAATAGCTTGTTCTTGGAAGAATACTTTTAAAATTGTTCCTCCAAATACCCCACTAATAATTTGCGGAATTACAACTGTTAGGTTGAATAATCCCATGTAAACGCCCATACTTTTAGCAGGCAGTACACCCGATAAAATTGCATAAGGCATTGCTAAAATTGCAGCCCAGGCAAAACCAATTCCCACCATAGATACTAACAACATGTATTGATCGTGAAAGAAGTAGGTTGAAATATATCCTATGCCTCCAAAAACAAGGGCAAAAGAATAAACAATTTTACGACTTGTTTTACGAATAAACCAAGGCATGATAATTGAAAACAGCGCTGCAAATAAACTATAAGCGGCAAAACAAATCCCAACCCAATTAGCCGCTTCATTGTAAGCTTCAGAACTGGCATCGCCTATTGGAGTATTCCAATAATGTTGAGCAATAGCAGGAGTTGCATATACCCACATAAGAAACAGTGGAAACCAAGAAAAAAGTTGCACCAAGGCAAGTTGTTTCATTGTTGTTGGCAAATTCTTTAACAGGGAAAAAATACTTTCTTTTTTCTCCTTATCTTCTGCCGTAATATTATTGTATTCGTCAAATTTTTCCGGCGGATACTCTTTCGTTTTAAAAACTGTTACCAATACACTTAATAAAAGAATCGATCCACCTAAGTAAAACGACCAAATTACAGAATCAGCAACTTCTCCCGCCGGAGCATCATTTTGAACTCCTAATGCAGTTAAAATAAAAGGCAAAGCAGATCCAATAACAGCTCCAACATTAATTAAGAAACTTTGAACAGAATAGCCAACATTCCTTTGTTCTTCAGGTGTCATATCTGCTACCAATGCACGAAAAGGCTGAAAAGTAACATTGAATGAACCATCCATAACAGCAAGCATTACAGCTCCAAATATTAAAGCTCCAACACCACCTACAGAAATAATATTAGGTGCGTTAGGCATAAAAAACATAGCTATCATTGAAAAAATAGCACCTCCTAATATATAAGGTGATCTTCGACCAATTCTGGTCCAGGTTTTATCGCTGGCGGCGCCAACTACAGGTTGTATTAAAAGTCCCATTACGGGAGCAACCAACCAAAATAATGATAATGAGTGCAGATCGGCACCTAAATTTGATAAAATTCGACTAGCATTTGCATTTTGCAAAGCAAAACCAAATTGCACACCTAAAAAACCGAAACTCAGATTCCAGATTTGCCAAAAGCTTAAACGAGGTTGTTTTTTCATTTGATAGTTAATTATGTCCTTTCTGTACTATGGTTTGCATATTCTGTTCACATGCAACAAATCGCTGGTTGATATGATCCATAAAATACATACAGATCATATTACCCAGCAATGAGCAATACTACAATCATTTTTTTATTACTGATAAAATTTTGGAACAATAGATCCTGATACAAATCACATTAATTTGTGTCGTAAAGGACTAACTTAATTATCCAACACAATATACATGTTAAACAAATAGCAGATCTGTGTCATTTCCATTATTTTATCCGGAAACGAGATCATATTAAGAAAGAAGTAATTTAAATAAGTCGGAATAGAGGTTACCCTCTGCGATCAAAAGTAGAGAAAAAAATACAATATGTCAAAACAAGAAAGAAGCCAGAACCTCTATTCAACAACAAAACCAAGCCCGACAGCCCGTATCAAACGTTTGCAGCAAATTCAAAAAAAATGCAATATTTTATAAAACAAGATGTCTATTATGCAGTATTTTATCGGTTTTTCTATTTTTTGGAACATAAAAAAAGCTACACAAGGCAACTTTTTTAAATTTGAATATATAATATTATATGTGCCTGGTCGATCCTCTAACAATCAAATTGGTTTTAATCACTTTTGTTACAGGCTCATAATCCATATGTCCAAGTGAAACTCTTTCAACAATTAATTCAGCGGCCTTTATGCCTATCTCAAACCCGTGCTGTTCCAGAGTGGTTAATGATGGATCAGTAATTCGGGAAACCACGCCATCAGTAAACCCAACTATAGATATATCTTCAGGAACTTTTAATCCTAATTTTTTCACCATCAAAAGTGCACCCGCAGCAGTTAGTTCATTCACTGCAAATATTGCATCTGGTGGTTCCGGCAAACTAAGTAAATCAGGAGTTTTCATAAGTGCCTCATCAAAACTATCACATTTAATAATCAATTTTTCATCAATTGGAATTTTATGTTTCAACATAGCCTGACGATACCCTTTTTGACGGTTTTGTGCTAATAACATGTGTTGAGGAGCCGATAAATGTGCGATCCTTTTACATCCAATATTAATAAGATGCTCTACTGCGGCAAAAGCACCCGCAAAATCATCTACAATTACATTATCTGAAGACAAATCATTACAAACACGATCGAAAAATACAATTGGAATTCCATTGTCCCGCAATTCCTGAAAATGACTATGATCTTTGGTTTCTTTTGACATTGAAACCAAAACCCCATCAACACGACTCGAAAGCAATGCCTGCACATTAGCCATTTCTCGTTCATAGGACTCATTTGACTGAAATATCATCACATTATATCCGGCTTTGGATGCAATATCTTCAATTCCACTAATCACCGAAGAGAAAAAATGATGAACAATTTCGGGAATAATAACACCGATAATATTCGTTTTACTATTTCGTAAACTTAAAGCAACAGCATTTGGCTTATAATTCCACTTCTTTGCAAGCTCATTTACAGCCTCCTTAGTTTTAGAGCTAATGTCAGGATGGTCTTTTAACGCCCTTGAAACTGTTGAGGCAGAAATACCCAATTCTTTAGCGATATCTTTAATTGTTACTTGCCCACTTCTCATATAAAAATTGTATATTAATAAATGTTAACATCCGTTAGAATAAAGCATGTAATAAGATGATTAGAAATACCATACGCATATTCGAAACACTTAAGACAAGCTTTGTAAATATAGAGAAAATTAAATAAACACATTGCTTTAATTACTATTTATTCGATTCAAACATACATATTGATATATTTAAATATCAAACGTTTGCGGTGACGTTTGCGGTGATTTATTTACACTTAACTATCAATCATTTACAAGAAAAGCCCATCAGCATTTATCTTTGATTACAGAATGAATTAAGACTAACTTAACGTTAGGGTAATTTTAGAAAGCTAAAAAAGGAAGAACCCAAGTCGGAAACAAGAGTTCATATTTTTATCTAAAACACCTTAACTAATTAACTAATTTCTAATTTATCTTAAATTTCTAATTTATGGAACTTAACATTAGTAGACTTAGAAAACTACTTCTTATGCTGGTTATGGTATTTTCATTTACCATTATACATGCACAAGAAAAAGTAGTTACTGGTTTAGTTACCGATGCAAACGATGGCATGGGGATTCCTGGTGTTTCAGTAGTTGTAAAAGGAACAACCATAGGAACAACTACCGACATTGACGGAAACTACACAATAAGTGTAGACGCCAATGCAACAATTATTTATTCTTTTGTAGGATATCGTCCACAAGAGATTTTAGTTGGCTCTCAGCCTCAAATCAATGTAATTTTAAGCATTGAAACCGAAAACCTTTCCGAAGTAGTTGTGATTGGTTACGGTACAGTTAAAAAAGAAGATAAAACAGGCTCTATAACCAGTGTCTCTTCGAAAGATTTTAATAAGGGTAATATTACCTCACCACAAGATCTTTTGGTTGGTAAATCCTCAGGTGTTGTGATTACATCTGCAGGAGGAGCTCCTGGAAGCGGATCTACAATCCGTATACGTGGAGGATCCTCTTTAAATGCTTCAAATGATCCATTAATTATTGTCGATGGAATGCCAATTGAAAGTGTTGGAAACAATGTAAGCGGTAGTTCAAATGCTCTTTCATTTATCAACCCAAATGATATTGAAACATTTACGGTATTGAAAGATGCTTCTGCAACTGCAATTTACGGTTCAAGAGCCTCCAATGGTGTAATTATTATTACCACAAAAAAAGGAGCCAAAGGAAAAATGAAAGTTACCTATAATACTAATTTTTCAGTTTCTACACCAGAAGACTACGTTGATGTTTATTCAGGAGATCAATTTAGAAAAATAGCAATCGAGCACACAGAATTATACGATGCCTTAAGTTACAATAAGCTAGGCAAAGAAAACACTGATTGGCAAGATGAGATTTTCAGAACTACTGTTTCTCACAATCACAATTTGGCTTTTTCAGGTTCTAAAAAGAATATTCCTTATCGAATTTCCTTAGGATATACAGATCAAACTGGTATTCTTGAAAATACAGATATGCAAAGATATTCTGGATCATTGAATTTAAATCCTACATTCTTTGACAAGTCTCTAAAGGTAGATATAAATGCCAAATTCATGATGACTAATAATAATTTTGGTGATGATGGAGCAATTGGTTCAGCAATATCAATGGATCCAACCCAACCAATTTATGACGCCAATGCTCCAGAATTTGGCGGATATTATCAGTGGCAAAAATATGGTGCTGGCCTTGGAACTCCTAATCCAGTAGAACAAGCTAAAGAGGTTAACAACAAATCGGATGTGTATAGAGTTGTAGGTAACTTAAAATTAAATTACACGCTTCCTTTTGTTGATGGTTTACAAGCTAATTTAAATTTAGCAACCGACTATACTGAAAGCGATGGACAAAATAATCGTCCAATTACATCACCATCAACGATTGTATCATCATGGGGTAAATTAAGCGATTATACTGCAACCAATAAGAACAATCTTCTTGATTTCTATTTGAACTACAAAAAAGAATTTAATGCTGATAATAGAATTGATGTTACCGGTGGTTATTCATGGCAGCATTTTGAGAGGGAAAGTACCAATTACACCAGATCAATTGAAGATGCTGATCATCCTTTACAAGTTGATAATGATAGCGAATCAAAAACTGAGAATTACCTAGTTTCTTTCTTTGGTCGTTTAAATTATGCTTTTAAAAATAAATATCTTTTGACTGGTACTTTTCGTTACGATGGTTCATCACGTTTTCTTGATGATAACAAATGGGGATTTTTTCCTTCTGCAGCATTTGCTTGGAAAATCCATGAAGAATCATTCTTGAAAAATGTTGATGCTGTGTCTAATTTAAAACTAAGATTAGGTTGGGGTAAAACTGGTCAACAAGATGTTGGTGATGATTATCCTGCACAAGCAAAATACACTACATCGCAACAAGGATATTATTATCCAATAAACGGCGTATATTCTCCAACGTTAAGACCAAACACTTACGATCCTGATATTAAATGGGAGGAAACAACAACTCAAAACATTGGATTGGACTTTGGTTTCTTAAATAATAGAATCAATGGATCTATTGAATATTATTTCCGTGAAACAGAGGATCTTTTAAATGAAGTAACGATTCCAAGTGGTAGCAACTTTTCAAATACCTTATTAACGAATGTTGGTAGTCTTGAAAACAAAGGTATCGAAATTAATATTAATGCTGTGCCGATCTCAACTCCGGACATGTCTTTAAATATTGGATTTAACTTTACTCATAATAATCAAGAAGTTACCAGATTGCTCTTAAATGATGATCCTGATTATATTGGACTTACTTATGGTGATGGTATGACTGGAACAACTCAAGTTACTAGAGTTGGAGAAGAATCTTATTCATTCTTTGTGAACAAACAAATTTACGATTCAAATGGTGATCCTATTGAAGGTCTATATGAAGATATTGCAGGAAATGGCGGAATAATTAATGGTGATAATGCTAACAAGTATATTTATCACAGTCCTACTCCTAAATATATCTATGGATTTTCAGCAAGATTCAATTATAAAAACTTCGATATGTCAACCTCATTAAGAGCAAATATCGACAATTATGTAATGAATCAAGTTGCTTCAGGAGCTTCATACGATCAAATGCAACAACTTGCATATTGGAAAAATATGCCAACTCACTTGAGCAACACAAATTTTGTGAAACGACAATTTACTTCAGATTATTTTGTGGAAAATGCGTCATTCCTTAAAATGGACAACATCAGTGCTGGGTATTCATTCCAAAATATTGCGGGAAAAAATATTAATGCAAGAGTTAGTTTCACAGTGCAAAATGTATTTACAATTACAAATTACAGTGGCTTAGATCCAGAAGTTGACGGAGGTATTGATAACAATTTTTACCCAAGACCTCGTACATTTACATTAGGTATAAATCTAACCTTATAAAACACAACAACAGATGAAGAAAAATATATATTTAATATTCAGTTTTCTAGTATCTGTACTGGTTTATACCTCATGTACAGATGACCTAGATGTAACTCCAATAGATCCTAATCAAATTTTATCGGGGAATCTTGGAGATGATCCTGCCTATATGGAACAAACATTGGCTAAATTGTATGCCAGCTTTATTATCTCGGGTCAAAGCGATGGTGATGATGATATCACATCTAGTAACACTGGTTTCTTTATTACCATGAGAGCACTTTGGAATCTACAAACCATTACAACAGATGAAGGAATGTGTGCATGGGGTGATGTTGGTATTTCTGATTTGAATACTCAAAACTGGAATGCACAAAATCCTTTTTTAACAGCAGTATACCAACGCTTAAGCTTAAGTATTACTTATGCTAACGACTTTTTAAACGTTACAGCTGGAAGTACAGACGCTAATATTATCAAATACCGGGCAGAAGCAAGGTTCTTAAGAGCTTTTGCTTACTATTGGCTAATGGATTTATTTGCAAATCCTCCTTTTACAACTGAAGAAGATGGAGTTGGTAAATATTTCCCTAAACAAATTCAACGAGCAGACTTATTTAAGTTTATTGTTGATGAATTAAAAGCAATTGAACCAGATTTGGGAGAAGCAGGATCTAATTATCCTCAAGCAGACAAAGGAACTTGTTGGATGTTATTGGCAAAAACATATTTGAATGCAGAGGTATACACAGGTACAGCTCAATGGGATGAATGTAAAACGTATTGCGATAAAGTAATTGCAAGTCCGGCCTACTCTTTAGCTGATGATTACAGACAAAACTTTAGCGCAAACAATGATCGTGGGCATGGTAATAATGAAATGATTTTTGCTTTTGCCGAAGATGGTGTAAACACACAAGGAAACGGTGGAATCACTTTCATTATTCAATCTTCTAGTGATGGAACTTATATCGATGCAAAAACCTTACATGACCTTCCTGATAACCCAAACTGGAATGGAAACAGAGCAAGAAAAGATTTAATGAATATCTTGGTTGACACAATTTCTACTTACGGAAATGTTCCAATACCCTCAACAGATACACTATTTAAAATGGCTCCTGATAAAAGAATCTACTTGAGTCAAAAACGCTCTATTAATATCCCGACTCCTTCTGCAAGTGGAGACTTTGGTATTGGTGTTTATAAGTTTACAGCTAGAAATCATGACGGATCTAGAGCTGACAACTACAGCCCTACTTTTGCTTCTACAGATTTTCCTGTATTTCGTTTGGCTGATGCTTATTTAATGAGAGCAGAAGCAGTATTCAATACAAGTGGTGCAACCGTTGCTGTTGTATCTGATATTAATATGATTCGCGAAAGAGCATATGGAAATGATAGTGGTAACATTTCAGTTAGTGATGTAAATGCAGACTTTATTTTAGATGAACGAGCTCGTGAATTTTACTACGAAGGTCATAGACGTACTGACTTAGTTCGTTTTGGCAAATTCACTGGAGGAGAATATAACTGGCAGTGGAAAGGTGGAACATTTGACGGAACAAGTACAAGTAGTCATTTTAATATTTTCCCAATACCGGGTGATGAAATCTCTGCCAATCCTAACATCATACAAAATGATGGTTATTAATCATTTAAAATGAAAAAAAATGAAAAAAAATTATATATTATTATTTGTATTAGTCGGGGTTTTAGGCTTCTTCTCCAGTTGTGATGAAGACGGAGATCAAATCGTATTGAGCGATAACGTAACAGTCCCGACCCTTTCTTTGCCAGATTTAACTTTGGTAAGAGCTAACGGAGCAGACATATTAAATTTTTATTGTACTCCTGTAGATCCTGGATTTACTGCTTCGGTAACCTATTTTATAGAAGCATGTCCTGCTGGCAATAATTTCGAAACGGTTACTGAAATTTATAAGGAAATAACATGTGATGACATTGAATTAACTGTAAATGAACTAAATTCAATATTATTGAATGGTTTTCCTGAAGATCAAACTTCATCAGTAGACTTTAGAATTAAATGTGTTCTTGAAACTGATGCTGGTCTTGGCGTTGATGACCATGTTTATTATTCAGAAACCGTAAATGGAAATGCAACCATCTTTGGTTTACTTCGTTTAGATGTTCTTATTTCTGGATCAGAAACTCAAAAAATCAAATCACCAGGCAGTGATGGTATTTATGAAGGCTTTGTGAAATTTGATGCTGGTGATGCATTTACATTATTTGATCCGGATAATGCAATTGCTTATGGAGCTGGAACTTCTGGTATTGCAGTAGATGGCACATCAATTACTGTTGCAGATGCAGGTTGGTATAGCCTAAGTGCTAACACGAATGATTTAACCTACACTATTGAGGCATATAACATTGGTTTAGTTGGAGATGCTACTCCAAACGGATGGAATACTCCTGATTCTAAGATGGACTATAACTCAACAGATCGTACTTGGGAAATTACTGCCGATTTAACAAATGGTAATTTTAAATTTAGATTAAATGATGGATGGGCATGGAATCTTGGTGGAAATGGAACTGCTGATGGAAGTGCTGACAATTACGATTCTGACAATAAAACAATTCAGTTAAGTCAAGGTGGTAAAAATATTCCAGTGCTTGATGGTGCAGGAAATTACACGATCAAACTAAATATTGATGGATCTGTAGCTACCATTGTTAAGAATTAATAACAGAACACACCATGGGATGCTAAGAAATATTGCACCCTTGGTGTTTAATGGGTTAATTCAATAAATAATAAATATTAGTACTAAATATTTAAGTATGAAAAACAATATATTTATCAAATTATTAGGTCTTGCCTTCACCGCTTTACTTTTAGTATTTGTCGGTTGCAATAAAGATGACCTGATTAAATTGGATGCCGAAATGGCAACCTGGCAAAATGATGGAATAACATCTACATCTGTCGAATTAAGCGGAATTGTTGTTGCTGAAGGAGATGGATTTACTGAATATGGTGTAGTTTGGGGTGCAACCGAAAATCCAACTACTGCAGACTCTAAAAAAGTAGCTGACAGTGTAGAAAAAGCTGTTTATTGGGTAACTGTTGACGGTTTGGAGCACTTTACTACATATCATTATAAAGCCTATGTTATAACTAACGGAGGTACTACATTATATGGAGAAGATGATGTATTCACAACATTAGCAAACATTGCTACTGTTACTGTTGATGCCACAACAGGAATTACTGATATTTTTGCTCAAGTAGTAGCTAATGTTCCTTATGATGGGAAAGCAGAAGTTACTGCAAAAGGGCTTTGCTGGAGTATGGAAGCAAATCCAACAACTGAAAGTGATACTACACTAAATGGTAAAGGAACTGGAGAATATACAGCTGATTTAACAAAGTTATGGCCAGCGACAATGTATTATGCTCGTGCTTATGCCGTAAATAGTGTTGGTCTAGCTTATAGTAACGAAATTTCATTTACAACTGAAATTGGTGTTCCAGTTTTAACAACTGATAGCGTAAGAGATATTACCAAAACGGAAGCAAATATATATGGAAATGTAATTGTTACTGGTGGAGTTGACATTACAGAAAGAGGTTTCGTGTTGGCTATGGCTGAAAATCCTACCATTACAGATACTAAAATTACAGATGCTACTAACACTGTTGGTGAAATAACTGCTGTTCTTACAGGCTTAGCTTCAGGAAAAGCTTATTTCATTAGAGCTTTTGCTACAAATAGTGAAGGTACTGGTTATGGCGATAATATTGCTTTCTCAACCTTATCTAACATTACGACTTGGTACTTACCAGGCAACTATGTTGTTGCCAGTTATCCAGGATCTACATTTGCTGATTGGAATCCTGAAAATTCTCCAATTGTCATGAATACAGTTGACACTCCAACAAGCCTTGAAGGTTTTGTTTATATGGCAAATGCTGATAATGAATGGAAATTTACTGCTCAACCAGACTGGGATCCAACTGCGTATGGTTCAAGTGCAAATGCAGGCGAATTGGATGCTTCTGGACCAAACTTTGTATCTCCTATGGGATATTATAAGGTAAATGTTGACATGTCTACTACTCCGATGACATACACTGCTGTTTCGACAGATTGGGGTGTAATTGGTGCTGCTACTCCTGGTGGATGGGATAATGATACTAATTTAACCTACAATGCTGTTTCTCAAACATGGAGAGGTACTGTTCATTTAACTGAAGCAGAATTCAAATTCAGAGCGAATGATGGTTGGGATATCGACTATGGTAGTAGTGCCGGAAATGAAACATTAAATTCCGGTGGTGATAATATCGTTAATGATGTAGAAGCAGATTACGATTTTACACTTGATTTAAGCACTCCAAACACATATACCTATATGGCAAACAGATGGGGTTTAATTGGTGATGCTACTCCTGGTGGATGGGATACCGATACAAACATGATGTGGGATGCTGCAAATAATGTATTCACAGCAACTCTTGATTTAACTGCAGGTGGTGCATTCAAGTTCAGAGCTAATGATGACTGGGCTTATAGTCTTGGTGATTCTATTGATGAACTTACTGCAGGTGGTGATAACATTGCTGTTACCGAAGCAGGTAACTACACCATCACATTAAATACGATGACAAATGTAGCCACAGTTACTAAAAACTAATAATTAGTACTTAAAAGAGCATACTCCGGTATGCTCTTTTTTCACATTATACAGTCAAGATAACAAACGGATTTGTTTAAGATAAACCAGCGAATTATGAAGAAACTATACACATATCTCCTATCATTTCTCTTATTGATTCCTTCAATAGGAATAGGTCAAATCACGACTGCTCCCGAATTCCCAAATATTAGCTCAGAAATTACGATTACATTCGATTCTTCTCAGGAATCAAAACTTGGATTTTTTACTGAAGATCTTTATGCGCACACAGGCCTTACCATTGAAGGTATAGGTGACTGGCAATACGTTATTGGAGAATGGAACCAAAACGATGTGCAACCCAAATTAACCAACAAGGGAAATGGCATTTACGAACTGGTAATCACTCCAAATATTACCAATTTTTATTCGGTAGCAGATGGTGACAAAATCACCCAAATTTCATTCGTTTTTCGATCTGCAGACGGAACGTCACAAACAAATGACCTATTTGTACAGGTATACGAAGATGGACTCAATGTGAGTTTTACCGCTCCATCGGACAATAAAATGATTGCGAAAAACGAGATTTTACAAGTTGAAGTTAAATCCAGCGGAAGCGAAAACCTTAGCCTTTATGTAGATGGTGTAGAGAATGAAACGACCACTGCAACAGAAATAAACAAAGATATTACAACTGCAATTTCAGGAATCCATGAACTTGTTGTAGCAGCAACTTTGGGTAGTGAAGAAGTTCGCGACACCATCCATTTTTTTGTACGCGAAGATGTAATTTCAGGAATACTGCCAACCGGCACTATTGATGGAATCAACTACATCGATGATAATACAGTTACTCTATTACTTTATGCACCTAACAAAGAATATATTTTTGTTATTGGTGATTTTAATGATTGGAAGTTCGATAACAACTACCAAATGCAAAAAGACGGAGACTATTTTTGGATTACTCTCGATAATCTTACTGCAGGAAAAGAATATATTTTCCAGTATGTTATTGATGGTGATATCAAAATTGCTGATCCTTATACCGACAAAGTTCTTGATCCCTGGAATGACCAGTACATTTCCAGTACAACTTATCCTAATTTAATACCCTACCCTTCTGATAAAACAAGTGAAATTGCCAG
>JAESUW010000064.1 GCA_016760525.1 Labilibaculum sp. | reverse complement strand
TTGTTTCAAACGGAGCTAAGCAATCCATTACCAATGTTATTTTAAGTATCATTAATCATGGAGATGAAGTAATTGTCCCTTCTCCTTATTGGGTGAGTTACAGTGAGATAGTGAAATTGGCAGGTGGAATTAATGTGTTTGTGTATGCACCAATCGAACAGGATTTTAAAATTACTCCTGAACAATTGGAAGCTGCGATCACTCCAAAAACCAAGGCTTTTTTATTTAGTTCTCCCAGCAATCCTACAGGAAGTTTATATTCCAGAGAGGAACTAAGAGCATTGGCTGCTATTTTCGTTAAGTATCCGGATATTACGATTCTTTCAGATGAAATATATGAGCACATCAATTACGTTGGTGCTCACGAAAGTATTGCACAGTTTGCAGATATTTTTGATCGTGTTGTTGTAATTAATGGTGTTTCTAAAGGTTATGCCATGACTGGATGGAGAATTGGCTACATTGCGGCTCCTATGTGGATTTCTAAAGCTTGTAACAAGTTACAGGGACAAATGACATCGGGTGCTTCTTCTATTGCTCAAATCGCTTCTGTAGCTGCTTTAGAAGGAGATCAGTCTACCACTGTTGCTATGAGAGAAGCTTTTCACAAAAGAAGAGATTTGGCATTGGCACAGTTAAGAAAGGTGCCTGGTTTCGAAACTCGTGAACCAAATGGTGCATTCTATCTATTTCCAAAAGTTTCTGAATTATTTGGGAAGGCAAATGGAAGTTATACCATTAACAACTCTACAGATTTAAGTTTGTATTTGTTGGAAGATGCTAATGTTGCAACCGTTACTGGTGAAGCATTTGGATCTCCTGAATGTTTGCGTTTATCTTATGCTACCAGCGAAGAGCAAATGGCAGAATCGATTCGAAGAATTAAAACATCGGTAGAGAAACTGAAGTAATCTCAAATTATATAATTGAATGGCTGTTTCATGCAAATGAGACAGCCATTTTTTGTTAGA
Source organism: Labilibaculum sp. (assembly GCA_016760525.1). GTDB lineage: Bacteria > Bacteroidota > Bacteroidia > Bacteroidales > Marinifilaceae > Labilibaculum. Next base: position 21,471 of record JAESUW010000064.1, on the reverse strand, counting down.
AACATATTGTTTGGTGGAATAGAATAAGTGAAGTGATGGTTTTATGTGTCTTATTTATGAAAAGGGTAAGGTGCAGAAGCTTACTTGTAAAAATGACATCATGAAAAATTATTTCTTTCTATTATCAAGCTTACTATTGTTTACAAGTGGTTCTTTTGCTCAATATACCTATCAAAAACCTGTTAAGAAAAATACAGTTAATATTGATCGGAAAGATGAATTTGAGATTGGATTTCATTATGGTCCGGCATGGACTTTAGGAGATTCTAAAGAGTTTGCAAAATCAGGTGGATCATTTAGTTTGGATCTGGGAGTAACCTTTAATAACTTTTATTTTGGTACAGAATTTACAGTTACCTACTGGCGGGATTATTATGATATAAGTGATGCAGAAGAACTAAATTTTGAAGAAACTAATTTTTTATGCTTGATTCATGCAAAAGTTTTTTTTTGGGATGGAAAAGTAAAACCTTATATCGGATTAGGAACTGATTTAATAAGTCTGGCATGGGGAATTATTAATCCTGAAGATGAGGATGAATGTTATTATTCGGATTGTTACGATTCCGATGATCGGAATTATAATGCCTGGCTTGTTCCTTCTTTCGGAATTAGATGGGAAATGGGACCTGATATTAGTGGTAATATAGGTTTTAGTGCAAATTTTTCGAGTAATTATGATTTTATTCGCCTGCAATTGGGAATTGTATTTTAATAATTGGCAGAAAAAAACTCCCCCAATTATGGAGGAGCAAATTCTATCGTGGAATAATTTTCTATTTGTAAAGTTCTTTTAAACGACTTGCCATTCCTGTTGCTAAAGCTTCGCATTGATCGAAATCTTCAGAGTTTGGAGCACAAAGAGCCTCTGGAGTTGCTTCAATAGTTTCCCATTTAATTTCTTCAGCAAATTTCTTCAAACGTTTTAATCCGCCACCGCCCCAAGACTTGGAACCGAATACGCCTAAAACGTGATCTTTAATGGCCATGTGTTCTAATTCATTAATCAGCGTTTCCATAGTTGGGAAAACATCACCATTGTATGCACAACTACCTAAAATTACACCGCGGTATTTAAAAATATCGTTGATGATATAAGATGGATGTGTTTTTGAAGAGTCGTGAATACGAATTTTTTTTATTCCTTTTTTAACCAATTGGCGAGCAATATTATCTGCCATTTTCTCGGTATTTCCATACATCGAAGAATATACAATAACACAGCCTTCATCAGTCTTGTATTGACTCCATTTGTCATATTTGGCAATAATGTCAGCAACATGAGTTCTCCAGATTGGTCCGTGAGTAGCACAAATCATTTTGATTTCCAAGCCACTTAATTTCTTTAGTGCATTCTGAGTTGGGCGACCATATTTCCCAACAATATTTGAATAGTAACGGCTAATTTCTTCGTCCAAATAATCCAAATCCAATTCGTCGTCGAAAATACCACCATCTAAAGTTCCGAAGGCACCAAATGCATCTCCCGAGAATAAAATTCCTTGTGTAGTTTCAAATGTAACCATGGTTTCGGGCCAGTGTAACATCGGAACCATATAGAAATTCAGCTTATGCTCTCCCAAATCAATTAGCTCACCTTCTTTAACTTCAAGAAGATTTTCTTTGATTCCATAGAAATTCTCAAGCATAGGAAAAGTCTTTTTATTTCCTACAATTTTCATGTCTGGATAACGCTCAACAAGAGAACGTATAGATCCGGAATGATCAGGTTCCATGTGATTTATGATCAGGTAATCTGCTTTACGACCGTCCAGTACTGCAGTGATGTTATCAAGATACTCATCCATAGTACCTTTTTCAACAGTATCTACAATGGCAACTTTTTCATCAATTATAACATAGGAGTTGTAAGCTATACCTTTTGGTAAGGGCCAATAATTCTCAAATAAATGAGTCCTTCGGTCATTTGTTCCTACCCAGAAAATTTTATCAGTAATATTGTTTTTATTGTGCATTCTTTATGTTTTTGTCGATTTTGCATATTCAGACCTTTCTATCTCATTATTATAGCTGCTTTAAGGTAGAATATGAGTTTAATATCTTTTGTCCTCTTATTTGCAATAAGAAATCAGATCATTTTGTTTACAACCCACAAAATTAAGAATATTTTTATTTTCGAAATGCTTCTACAACATCTTCTTTAAAAATTATTACCTATTGCTGTAAAAATTTGATGAGTTGTTGTTTATTTAGTATTTTTATTTCTCTTCGATTGGTTTTAATTAAGCCTTCTTGTTCCATTTCTTTTAAGCTTCGGGCAAAAGAAGGACGGGTAACACCAAAAAATTGTGCCATTTCGGACTGAGATTTTGGCAAGGTAATTTCAGTTTTGTTAGGAGCAGAAAGTTTTAAAATATAATTGGCCAGCTTTCCTTTTATTGTTTTAAAGTTTAGAAACATCAATTTATTGGCTAAAAATTGACTCCTGTTTGATATTGAATTCAAATAATTGGTAAGAAATACCTTATTTTTTTGGAACATGTCAATTACCGAATTTTTAGAAAGATAAAAGACATCAACCTCTTCATTTGCAGTTACATTTACCGGAAATTGATTTTTCTGACCAAATAAAAAGGCTGAAGCAATCGGGTAAGGAGCCATAATATCTTCAATCTTGATACTTTTTCCGGAAGGATCGAGCATTTCCCCTTTAACACTACCTTTTAAGACAATCATGAGATTTTCGCACTTATCCTCTCGAAAGGCAAGTAGTTCACCTTTTGAAAATTTCTTAATTTGGTATTGAGAATCGTTTAGTAAATACTCCATTTCATCAGGAGAAATTCCTCTAAAAACAGGAGATTGAGAAAGTTGTTGATATAGCATTTTATAGTGTTCTGTTTAATTTCCTCCAATATTAGAAGATTCTTAGCAGTTTGCAAATAATAAGGGATAAATTGGTCTTAATTCCTGTTAAACTTATTAATTATTTAAATTTTAATGCTGAGACTAAACTAATTTAAGAAGATTTCTTCTGAAACTAATTACTGAAATAGTAGTTAATAAAATACCTATTCCCAACAAAACTAACATTTTTGGATAGATTTCTGATAAGGGCAGTTGTCTCCAGAAAATATCGAAAAAACCTTCTATTGCCCAATAATTAACTGAAACTATTGCCAATTTATGCATAATTTCGGGCATAAAAATAAGTGGCATCATACTGCCTCCAAGTGCTGAAATTACGAGTATTATTAAAGTTGATAAACTCTCAACCTGCTTTCTGCTTTTACAGATAGAAGCCATAAAAATTCCAAAGCTCGTACAGGCAATTGCTGCCGATAAAATCATAAGAATTAAGGCTGGCAGATTAATAAATATATCTAATCCTAAAGCAAGCCACGAATACAAGAACATGACTGTAAGTTGCAATACTGCCATAAAAAGTGTCGACAACATTTTACCGTAAAGAATGCTCGATGGAGAGATTGGAGATACCAATAGTCTTCGAAATGTTCCGTCTTCTTTTTCTTTTAGTAAAGAAGCACCGCTACTTGCAACACTAAAAAGAAGCATCATAATTGCCATTCCGGCAATGGCTTGAACTAAGCCCAGATTACCATTTTTTTCTTCTCCAACAAGCGCAGTCATTGGTAGATTCGAGTTTTTCTCCATTTTTCCCGAATCTTCTGATTGTTCGAAATCGCTAAATTGCGTTTCAACTTGTTCTTGAATATCAAGGAGTTCCGAATTTGTCAAATTTGGATTTTTTTCTTTGATCCAAGTATTCACTTTTCCTTTGATTCCTTTTTTTATTGTGATTCCGAACAAATTAGACCACAATGCTTGTTGCAATAAGCCCATTTCTATTTCCTTAGCTTCATCGTAAAATAATTCCATCGGTACTTTTTTTCCTGCTTCCACAGAATCTTGAAAACCTTTATAGAGTACCAATACTGCGGCGTTCTTTCCTTTTTTTATCAAGCCAGTAGCTTCATTGTAGCTTTTTGGGAAAAGTTGCATCGCATCCTGATCGTTCAAAGTGGTGAATACTTCTTTTGAAAGTTCAGTATTGTCCTGATCAGTAAAGAGAAGTGAGATTGGACGGGATTCTTTGGGTTTGCCTATACCTCCATACATCAATGCGAAAATCGTTATTAACACCATTGGCAGAAGTAATGATAATAAAACTGCCGTACGGTCTTTTAAATATTGGCGAATATCTTTTAAGGCTATTGTGAACATGCTTTCTGGAATTTTTAAAAGAATGGTAAATTGTAAAATTAGTTATGGACATACATTATTTAATCCCGTAAGGATTTTCCGGTTAACTCAAGGAAGATACTCTCGAGACTCAAACTTCTTACCTCAAGATTCTCCAAATGTAGATCTGCATGGGTACACATTTGAATTAGATTTGGTAAATCGGTATTGGCATGTGAAGTTGAGAGCACCATTTGATTGTCCTGAATCAAAAGTTGGCCATTAAAATGATTGTTGATATTGGAGAGGTCTGTTTTTTGTGTATTCGTAAACTTCACATGAATTTCTTCTTTGATTTTTGATGATTTTTTAAGTTCTTCAAGACTCCCTTCCGCTATAATGTTTCCTTCATCAATAATACCAATTCTGTCGCAAAGACGCTCGGCTTCTTCCATATAATGAGTGGTGTAAATCATTGTCAGGCCACGGGAGTGCAGCTCTTGTATCACTTCAAAAATAAGATTTCTACTTTGCGGATCGATGCCAACTGTTGGTTCATCCATAAAAACGATCTTAGGATTGTGAAGAAGAGCTGCTGCAATATTAATTCTTCTTTTCATTCCACCTGAATAGGTCTTTATTTTGTGGTTTTTTCTATCCGATAAGCCCAATAACTCCAATAATTCATCTGTTTTTGAATGCAGTTCTTTGCCTTTTATTCCATATAGAGTTCCCCAGAATTTTAAGTTCTCAATAGCTGTAAGGTCTTCATAAAGTGCTATTTCCTGAGGAACAACACCAATCATTTTTTTCGACTTAGTAAGGTTTTGATAAAGTGATTTTCCCTGATAAAGAATTTCTCCGCTATCCGGTTTTAGCAGTGAGCTTAAAATATTAATAGTTGTAGTTTTTCCCGCTCCGTTTGGTCCTAGCAGACCGTATAATTCGCCTTCTTTTATGGAGAGAGAAACATTGTTAAGCGCATTTATTTCTTTATAGGATTTACTTAGATTTTTTGCAACAAGCATGTGAAGAGTTGTTTTAGTTTGTAACAACTCTAAATCTACATAACTTTTATAACAAATAGAAGTGTATTTTATTGTAAATTAGCGGAGAAGAGCTACATTTCCTTTTTTCATGATTGTTTTACCATCCAGAAAGGTTACCTCAAGAACATAAACATAAACATCAATGTCTTGTAATTGACCTTTGAAAAATCCATCCCATCCGTTATTTATGTTCGTAGTCTCAAAAAGTTTATGTCCCAATCGGTTGTAAATAGATAAGTTTACTTCTTTTACATCTTCTCCTCTAACAAATAGTTTGTCGTTATGACCATCACCATTTGGAGAAAAAGCCTTTGGTAAACCAACATATGGATAGTTTTCAAGAAAGCCAATATTTATTGTATCACTTGCTGTGCAATTCGAATCGGTGGTAACTTCTACCCAATATCGACCTTCGGTTTGAACACTTATTTTTTGAGTAATATCTCCGGTAACCCATTTGTAAAAGCAGTTTGGAGTGCCTGCATCCAGTACAATTTTTTTGTTTGGATAGGTCTCGAAATCCTGCCCTAAATCTATTTTTGGAGTTGACAATAGGTTAATATCCAGATAGTCAGACTCTGTGTTGCCATTTGCATCAGTAACTTCGAGGCAATAGCGGCCGTCCTCTTTTAAGTACATTTCTGTTGATGATGATCCAAGTCCTAGCCAGTTATAATGTAAGGGGAGAGTAGGATTTCCTTCTATTATTGGATTAATTAATACTGAATCACCAGAACAAATAGAATGGTCTTCTCCCAAAAATAGTCCGAATTTTTCACCTTTTCGGTGATGAACATATAGGCTGTCTTTATTTGTACAATTGTATTCATCCGATATTTCAACAACAAAAACGCCACCACTATTTACGCTTATACGTTGGGTGTTTTCACCTGTATTCCAAATAAATTCAGCATTCTCATTACCAGCATCTAAAATTGCTGTTTCTCCATCCCATAAAGTAATATCAGTTCCCAAATCAATAATTGGGTTCGGATGATAGATTACCTGTGTATATGCTGTTTTTTGAAAACCATCAGGGTCGGTAATTTTAACCCAATAATCACCAGCTTGATCTATGTTTATTGATGAATCGGTGGAATTATTTTTCCATAAAAACCGATATTCCTGATCAATTGATAAATTAGGTTCCAAACTCATTTTTTGATTTCCGCACATTTGAATGATTTCAGGAAGATTTATTTCAAAAAGTTCAGACTTCATTTTTGTGGCAAATGACTTTGTTGATGAGCAACCGTTGCTCGATGTAAGCGTAACGGAATAGGAGCCAGATTCTAAAATGCTTAGTTCCGAATCGGTAGAACCATCAGACCATAAGTAAGATGATCCTTTTTCAAAAATATCAATAATGGGATTTTCATCATCCAAAACCACATGGTCTTCTATGTTTATTGCGGGCAATTCTTGAGTTATAACTTCAACCTTTGATTTTACAACTTGATTATCATTTAAGTCGGTTACAGTAAGGTTATATGTCCCTTCTTTATTTACGCTAATTTCTTTTGTATTTTCTCCGGTACTCCATAAATAGGAATAATCAGATGGCAAATCAGTAATTGGTGATAATACAATGCTTTGGCCTTTACAAAGAGTATTGTTGGTATCAAAAGTGATCTGAAAACTTTTCACAATTTCAAGACCAGCAAAAATTGTATCACTATTACAACCAAAAGCATCTGTTTCTATTAATTTAAAATAGTTAGTGGTTTCGTTATTTGGCCACTTAATTTTTAATTTAATTTCTTGTTTATTGTTCTCAATTTTACTTTTATTTTCTAGCAGAGTTGTTCCTTTTGGTACCCAAACAGAATAGCTTGAATTTTTACCAACTTTAGCAGAATAATTTTGTGAAGTATTGATTTTGGCCTTTGGATAATAATCATCAATTTCAGGATCTGCCAATGGCATAACTTGAATAGTTGCAGATTTATATTCTTCTGGAATTACGACAGGTGATAAATCCTCCAGCCATGCTTCCTTTAATTCTATGGTATAGTTTTTTATGTGCCCCGAAGTATTCTTAAAAAATAAGGACATATTGTATTCGGAGAAATCAATTCCCGCATCACCATTAAGAATCATTGCAGGACTGTTGTTTACAGAAAAGCTTACATACCACTTTTTATCTTTTGGTCCTTCCAGCAAAAGTTGTATTTCCTGCATCGGCAGCACAGTGCCGTTTGTTGCTGAGCAATACATAATCTGATAATCGGAATTGATACGAACAGTATCATTTTGTGAAAACCCAGAAACCGCTGTGCACAGCAATAGAAAAACAAGATTTGTTTTTACTAACAGATGCTTTAGTTTGGCTTTGTATCTGGTCATTGTCTTCTTTACTTTTAATGTAATTGAACTAAAAAGAATCAATTTTAACTGATTTAAAGGTAGTGTAAATTTATTGTCTGATTGATTTTAGTCATTAAGAAAGTGATTTTAACCATTGAAATGAAACATTTCGTCATGTATTCTACGTGTTTGTGTCATTTTTTGTTTGTTTTTTCTGCATCTATTTTTTAGATGTGTAACATCGGTTACAGTTTTTTGAATGGATCAGTAATACATTTGTATCAAGAAATCATTAAAAAATCTGTTTCAAATGGAGAATCAATATTTTAAGACCACGGATAGTTTGCTTGATATTTGTACAAGATACCCGGAAACAATAAAAATTTTTGTTTCAAATGGATTCAAGCAATTAGAGGATGAAGCGAAGAGAGCAGTCTTTGGTAAATCTCTTTCTTTGGAATTAGCTTTAAAAATGAAAAAATTAAATGTGGATACTTTTTCTACATTATTAATAGAAGGAATTGATTTGAATAGAAATCAGGTTGATGGAGATTTGAATCAAAATAGCAAAGAAAAAAAGGATGATTCAATACACGTTCAAGGTTTATTGCCTTGTCCGGTTCGTATTCCTTTGGTTGAAGGAATTGATGCTTTTATTGAAGAATATGAGAAGGAGCACGAGAATGAGATTRTWTATGATTTGAAAGCAGCTTCAATGGGATTGGATTGGTTAATTGATGATGTGATTAAYCAGGAAAAYACWGATAATTTAGCAGATATATTTATTTCAGCAGGTTTCGATTTATTCTTCGATGATAAATTGATGGGGAAATTTAARAAACAAGGTATTTTTAAAGACAGYACYGGTTTCGATCGTTTAAACAAAGATTTTGATAACGATGATATTTGTTTGAAAGATCCGCAAGGACATTATTCAATGATTGGCGTTGTACCTGCAGTTTTTCTTGTAAATACAGCGGAATTAGGAGATCGTCCGATTCCACGCACATGGGCAGATATTTTTAAACCGGAATTTAAGCGCAGTGTAAGTTTGCCAATTAGCGATTTCGATTTGTTCAACTCAATGTTGCTGCACATTAATAAGGCATACGGAGAAGAAGGAGTAAGAGGTTTGGGCGCTTGTTTGTTGGAAAGCATGCATCCGGCACAAATGGTAAAATCTCATACCAAAAAGAGTGTACGACCTGCAATTACGATAATGCCTTATTTCTTCACAAAAATGGTGAAAGTTGGCGGGCCTATGCTTGCTGTTTGGCCGGAAGATGGTGCTATTATCAGTCCTATTTTCATGTTAACCAAAAAGGATAAAATAGAAAAAACACAACCTGTTATTGATTTCTTCGCCTCGAAAGCAGTTGGTGAAATTCTGTCGCATCAAGGTTTATTTCCAAGTATCAATCCAGAGGTTGACAACCGATTACCTGAAGAGAATAAATTTATGTGGTTGGGTTGGGATTACATTAATAGTAACGATATTGGTAGTTTGATAAAGAAATGTGAGACGATTTTTAATAAATCCATACAGGATGAATCGTTTGCAAATTTGGGACCGTTGAATTATATGCCAGGCAAGTAATTGTTGAAAATCCTCCCTTTTTAGGGAATCCCGAAAGCTTTTGGGAGCGAAGGACAGAGGGGTGTAATGTGTCCCCGAAAATATTAATTAAGAATTAAAATAACACCAGATATGAACTTAGTTACAGTTTCAGGACCTCCATCATCAGGAAAAACAGCAGTAATTTTAAAGACCATTGATTCGTTACAAAAACGAGGATTAGAAGTTGGTGTGGTGAAATTTGATTGCCTTTATACCGATGATGATATTTTGTATGAAAAGGCAGGAGTGAAGGTGAAGAAGGGATTGTCCGGTTCACTTTGTCCGGATCATTATTTTGTAAGTAATATTGAAGAGGTAACTCAGTGGGGAATTAAGGAAGGATTAGATTTATTAATCACCGAAAGTGCTGGTTTATGTAACCGTTGTTCGCCATATGTAAAAAGTATTACTGCCGTTTGTGTTATCGATAATTTGAGTGGAATTAATACGCCAAAGAAAATTGGTCCGATGTTAAAGAGTGCCGATATTGTCATTATCACAAAGGGTGATATTGTATCGCAAGCGGAAAGAGAAGTTTTTGCATCGAGAGTAAATCAAGTTAATCCTGGAGCAAGTATTATGCATGTAAATGGATTAACCGGGCAGGGCGCATATGAATTAAGTACTTTGCTATACGATGAAAAAGTTGAAATAAAGACTTTAGTGGGTGAAAAATTGAGATTCTCAATGCCATCGGCTCTTTGTTCATACTGTTTGGGCGAAACCCGAATTGGAGAAAGCTATCAAATGGGTAATGTTCGCAAGATTGATATGAGCGATAAGAAGGACAAAAAGTAAAATTGTAAGAAGCAAGTTTAGTTCACCCCTTCGCCTGTCGGCACTTCCCCTGAAAGGGGAAGATATTGATTCGAAGATGCTAAAGCAAAATTATGGCTTTCTCTCTTTTTAAGGGGATCCCGAAAGCTTTTGCGGACCCGAAAGGGAGAGGGGTGTTGGAGCGATATAACAATTATAAAAGCAAAAACATGATCACAGTTCAAGATATACAACAAAAAACAATCGCCGAATTATTTGAGCAATACCCTTTTCTTCCCGGATTTTTTGAAGAGAATACATTGCAGGTTAATGGCCGGATTGATGAGAAATTAATCGATTATCTGAAGTTTTTAGATGATGAGGAGGTGGCAGAGGACAGAGCCATTGATAAAGATCGGTTATTGGCTTCGATGACAATTTATATTACTCAGATGCTGGAGTTTTTAGGTGAAGATGAGGACGATGGAGTTCATAGCATTAGCATTCTTCCCGGAACCAATAAATCTGGCGAGGCTGAGCAGTTTGGTGAATTAAAAATCAGCAAAAGCGAGATTGTTTGTATTGTTGGACCAACCGGATCGGGAAAAAGTAGATTGCTTGCTGATATTGAGTGGGTAGCTCAGCAAGATACTCCAACTTCACGTACCATTTTAGTGAATGAAGAAATAGGAGACAAAAAATGGCGGGTAAGTTCAGGACACAAATTGGTTGCACAGCTATCGCAAAATATGAACTTTGTAATGGATCTTTCGGTTTATGAGTTTGTTGAGTTGCATGCAGAAAGTAGATTGATTGAAAATATTGAAGATGTGATTCTGAAGGTTTTTAATCAGGCGAACGAATTGGCTGGTGAAAAATTCGAATTAACAACTCCAATTACCAGTTTGAGTGGTGGACAATCGAGAGCTTTAATGATTGCCGATACTGCGATCTTGAGTAAGTCACCCATTATCTTAATTGACGAGATTGAGAATGCCGGAATCGACCGTAAAAAAGCACTTGCTTTGCTAATTGGCGAAGAAAAGATTGTTCTGATGGCAACTCATGATCCTATTTTAGCCTTAATGGGCGATAAGAGAATCGTTATAAAGAACGGTGGAATCCATAAAGTGATTGAGACTAGTGAAGACGAGAGAAATCTTTTGGTTGATTTGGAGCGAATGGATTCAGTGGTTCAGAACATGAGAACAAGACTTCGTAACGGAGAAATTATTAAAAAGGAAGACATTGGTTTCTAAATTAATGAATAATTAACAATTACGAATTAGTAATTGTAAAATACAACTTGTTAAGCAAGCATTGAAAATAGAAATTAAATAATATTAAAATATCATGTCGTTTGGTAATGGCTAACTATTAATGACCAGTTACTAAAGACTAAAAAAGGAGGACAAAATTATGCATGATGGTTGCGCAGGAAGTTTCGAGAACGGACAACAAGTAGTTGACAAAGTAAGAATGATGGGTTTTTCTCAGCAATTAATGCCAATGCCTTTGGATATTGAATGCCATGGTTGCAAAGAAACCTTTATAATGGAAGAGTTTGAAGGGCATTGCCCTAAATGTGATATGGTACATGGTGTAACACCTTGTCATGCTTTCGATCCTAATAATATTATGGCAGCAGGCATTGGATATTAATGAATTGGCAGGGACAGCTTATGGCTTGTTCTTACATAAAATCCCAATAGAGCAAATTGTTTTATTGGGATTTTTTGTGGCTTATTATTTGTAAATTGATCCTAATTTATAAATAGGATATAAAATGAATTTAAATTTAGTTGATCAATTATGCCTTCTTGCATTGGATGATGAAAAGGGGAGTTTTGTTGCTGATTCTTTATCTTTTGCTTATGCTTTGGCAGGAGCTGTTATTCTTGAACTTTCGTTGCAGGAAAAAATTAAGATTAGGGAGAAGAAGATAGAGATAAATACGCATAAGAAATGTAATGATGACTTGCTTGATCATTTTCTGGATCAGATTCGAAACTCTAAAAAGAAAAGAGAATTGCAGTCTTGGGTTAAAATTATAGGAGAAAAGCTTTCTTATATTAAAGAGGAAACAGTAAAGAAGCTCATTGATGATGGTATTCTAACAAAAAAAGAAGAAAAGATTCTTTGGGTGTTTTCGGTTGATAAATTTCCGACTAAAAATGCAAAACCTGAAAATGAACTGCGGAAGCGTCTAAATGATATCCTTTTAAATGATCGTAGTTTAGAGTTGAAAGAAAGTATGTTGATAAGCTTAATTGATATGTGTTCTTTAAACAAGGAGGTTTATGGAAAGGAAGGAGCCAGGCAATACAAAAAGAAGATAAAAGAAATTATTGAAAATGCTCAGTTAAGTTCGGACGTAGGGAAAGTTGTGAAAGAAATTCACGATGCTTTAATGATGGTAATTGTTCTGATGCTGACAACTTCGACGATAATTGTTAGTAGTTAATTATATTTTATTGTTGTTAATATGAAAAATCCTGAAATCTTTCTCAGGGTTTTAAAGTTTAGCTTTCCGTGTTCGTCTCCTGAATTTTGCAATTTTATCAGTATAGTAAACTTTTAATTCATCCACGAAAAGAAGAGGATCAGGATATTCAGTCAGTATTTTATAGGTATGTCTGTTTTTTGCTGTAAATAATAATTCTTCCAGCTGTTCTTTCTCTTTTATCAGATAAGAATCCTGAAGAATCGTTTTTGTTCCCTCAGGATAAACATCAATTGCCTGATTTAGTGCATTGCCACTAAATATATGTGTGTGGTACAGCTTTAGTTCGTGTAGGTTGCCGGCCCTGTAAATATCGATTAGTTGACTGGTTACTTCGGTTGCCAGATCAATTTTCTCTTCATCCATCGAAAATTTATCGGGATGAACATGCAACATTGCTTCTCGATACAATCGCTTTTTTTCTTTTTGTTCTTCCTTGTTCGATGTATCTGATTTGGCTCTGATAATGGATTTAATTCCAATCGGTTCTTTGTAATTCTTACCTTTCTTTTTTTGTTTCAGTCTCTTTTCCTTTTTGGCTTGCTGTAATTTTTTGTAGAGAATTCGTAGTTCTTGTTCTTCAATTAGCTCATCGGCTAAACTCGTGCGAAGTATAGTTTCAAAAGCATTTGTTTTTTGCTCAATCAGCTCCAATTCTTCATGTAAGGCTTCAATTTGAGCCTTTAATAAAAATTGTTCAGGAGCAGAATCGTTTGCAGTTTGTTCTTTCTTCTTAAGCATAGGAAATATATGTTGTGGCAAAGTTGAGTAATTTTTATTAAAAACCTCAACCTATCCTTCTCCTAAAAGGAGAAGAGAACACAGCTTCAAATTAGTGTAAATCAAAAACTCCTCTTCGCCATTAGGAGAAGGGGCTGGGGGATGAGGAGTTTGTCTTGCAAATCTGCATCAGTTTTAAAATCTTATCCTTCTTTTCGATACCTCAACCTATCCTTCTCCTAAAAGGAGAAGAGAACACAGCTCCAAATTAGTACAAATCAAAAACTACCCTTCGCTATTAAGAGAAGGGGCTGGGGGATGAGGAGTTTTGTGTTTTGAATCCGGATCAAGCTTTAAAATTCATTCTTCTTTTCGATACCTTAACCTATCCTTCTCCTAAAAGGAGAAGAGAACACAGCTCCAAATTAGTGCAAATCAAAAACTTCCCTTCGCTATTAGGAGAAGGGGCTGGGGGATGAGGTGTTTTGTGTTTCGAATCCGGATCAAGCTTTAAAATCTTATCCTTCTTTTCGATACCTCAACCTATTCTTCTTCTAAAAGGAGAAGATAACACATCTCCCAATCGGAGCAAATCAAAAACTACCCTTCGCTATTAAGAGAAGGGGTTGGGGGATGAGGAGTTTTGTGTTTCGAATCCGGATCAAGCTTTAAAATTCATTTTTCTTTTCGATACCTCAACCTATCCTTTTCCTAAAAGGAGAAGAGAACACAGCTCCAAATTAGTGCAAATCAAAAACTCCTCTTCGCCATTAGGAGAAAGGGTTGGGGGATAGGTGTTTCGAATCCGAATCAGCTATAAATCCATCATCCTATCCTTTTTTTTAAAGGAGAAGAGATGACAGCACTAAAAAGAGCTGTATTTTTAAACCTTTTTCCTTACATACGCAATACATTTTTCCTATCTTCAAACTCTGCAAAAATCAACTGTAACATGAAGAAACGATTGGTCATATTATCTGATTTGTGGGGACTTAAAGAAGCCGAGTGGATGGATTGTTATCTAAAGATATTGAATCCATACTTCAAAATTGAATTCTTTGACTCCCGTAAGTTGGTGGATCTTGATTTGTCTGATAATTCTGAAGGCAGGCTTCATGCCAGGTTTGTTAATGGAGGAATAGATAGAGGAGTGTACAAACTTGTATTGCAGGAGAAAGAAGCCATTATTGTTCTTGCTTTTAGTGTAGGAGGAGTAATTGCCTGGAAAGCTGGGTTAAAAGGCCTTAGGATTTCTACCTTATATGCTGTATCATCAACTCGATTAAGATATGAAAAGGAAAAGCCGGATTGTAAGTGTTCCCTTTATTTCGGTATCAATGATCGATACAAACCAGACGTGAAATGGTTTCGTGATTTGGAGTTAGATCTTAATTTGATTGACGATAAAGAGCATGAAATGTATCGGGAAGAAGATTTTGCAACAGATCTTTGTCAAAAGATAATTGAAGAGCAATTTGAAGTTCGTAAATAGATAAGGATGAACAAGGAAAGCATTATAAGCCAAACAGTGGAATTTGTAAAGAAAACACTTGCCAATGCTGAAGGAGGACACGATTGGTGGCACATTTACCGTGTGTGGAAATCGGCAAAAGAATTGGCCCGAAACGAGAAGGTAGATTTGTTTGTGGTAGAATTGGGAGCCTTACTGCACGACATAGCAGATTCGAAATTTCACAATGGCGATGAGGAAGTTGGACCCCGTTTGGCCAGAGAATTTCTTTCTTCCCTTTCGGTGGATGAGCAAAGTATTCTTCATGTAGAGAACATCATTACTAATATTTCTTTTAAAGGCGGGAAAGAAGCTCAAAAATTTAAATCGCTGGAATTGGACGTGGTACAGGATGCCGACCGAATGGATGCCATTGGTGCCATTGGCATTGCCCGAACCTTTAACTATGGGGGCCACAAAAACCGTGAAATATACAACCCCGGCATTCCTCCCAACCTAAACATGAGCAAAGAGGAATACAAAAACAGCGATGCTCCAACCATCAATCACTTCTACGAAAAATTACTTTTGCTGAAAGATCGAATGAACACCAGTGCAGGGAAAGCGATGGCCGAAAAACGCCATGCTTTTATGCAGGTGTATCTTGATGAGTTTTATCAGGAATGGGAGGGGAAATAGTAGTTATCAGTGAACAGTTATCAGTAGTGACTTTATGCACATTGCCACTTGGCTTTAGCCAGCAGTTCTAAAATGGAAATCAATTTCTTGTAATTTCTGATTTTATAATTTACAAGAAGAGGCTTACTTCTCCAGAAGTAATACATTTTCGGTACACAATGCATTACTTTTTCAGAAGTGATGCCTTTCGTGTGTTCGTAATGGGCTCACTGTCATTGTTTTAATGACGAAAGGGAGCTGGCAGGAAATGTAAAGCCTGTTTTCACATTCAAATAAGCTCTCAATGACTAGTAAAAGTTAAAATTTATGGGAGAATATCTTAAAAGACGACTTTGTTTTTTAAATCGTGCCAATATTAAAGAATGGCAAGCGGGACTCATATGGTTTCGCATTTTTTTGTTTTTGAAATCTGAAATTTAAAACTTCACAATGAATTAATATTGAGCATTGTGAGAATTCAATAATTGTTTCTATTTTCGCAAGCTGAAATTTGAATGACTAACGCATTGCTCGTTAGGCATAAAAAGAAGAATCCACACCCAAATTACTTCAGAGGAAAGATCTCTAATTGGAAATCATTTTATGTGAGGAAGAAAGAGTTGTGAGAGGGAGATAAATGAATACAGTGAGAGATGAAACACCACCGATACCGGGCTTGACACAAGCAGGAGTTCCTTCTTGCTTTAACAAGAAAGTTACATACAGATGCAATATAAAATGTTAGTCCTCGATTTGGACGATACTCTTTTGCGCGATGATCACAGCATATCAGAAAGAAACAAAGAGATGTTGATGAAGGCGCAGGAGAAAGGGGTTTATGTAGTTTTGGCATCGGGTCGTCCAACACCTGCCATGCTTCAGTACGCCGAAGAGCTTGATTTGAGAAAATACGGATCGTATATAATCTCTTACAACGGTGCAATTATTACAGATTTAACCCAGCAAAAAAATATTTTCGAGCAGAGCCTAAGTAAAGAACAAATTCATGGTTTACACGATTTTTCTTTGGCAAATAATGTAGATATAATAACCTACACTGCCGATAGTATAATTAGTGAGACAAGTTCGAAATATATCGATATAGAGGTTCAGCTTACGCAGATGAAATTTAACAAGGTAGATTGTTTTAAGACTGCGGTTACTGAGTCGGCAGTAAAATGCATTCTTCTGGAGGATCCCGAATATTTAAAAACAGTTGAGTCAAAATTAAAGATTGAGAAACCAAACAAGAGTGTTTCCATTTCGAAACCTTTCTTTTTGGAGGTGATGTCAAAGGGGATTGATAAGGCGACAAGTATTGCGCGTCTGGCTGATAAATTGGGTATCCTTCAAGATGAGATTATTGCAGTAGGCAACGCAGGTAACGATTTAACAATGGTGGAATATGCTGGATTAGGTGTTTGGGTAGATAATGTAACTCCAGAACTTCGTGGCTGTGCAGATGTTATTGTTGCTTCGAATAACGACCATGGTGTTGCCGAAGTGGTTGAAAAATATATTCTTGCAAACTAATCGATCTTCTTGTAAAAGGAAATAAATTAGTTGCAAAAGAGGGTGTCCGAAAAGTTCAATTTTATTGTCATTCTGATCCCGATAGCTATCGGGATGTCGAAGAATCTGTATGTTTGAATAACAGATGTTTCGACAAGCTCAACATGACATTTCTAAGTGAAACTTTACTTTTCGGACACCCTCTTTTTTATTGCTGTGCTAAAACATTTTTCGGTAGCAACGTTTACGTTTGTGCTGAATGTGATCGAATGATTTCCACAGTTGAATGGCAACATGATTGTTTTCCAACATTCCCGTAGTTTCTGCAAATCGAAGTCCGTCGCTGTTCGATGTTTTTAATAATTCATGCATTAGAATGGATACAAACCCCAATTTTTGACAATCGTGATCTACTCCCGTTAACATCAAATCCATTTCGCTTGGGTGTTTAAGTGCCTTTTTCAGATGCCACCATCCAAAGGGGAATAATTTGCCTTTGGCTTTTTGCAATGCTTTCGATAAAGAAGGCAAAGCGATAATAAACCCAACTAATTTATCTTCTTTGTTTAAAATGATTTTAACATATCGGGGATTTAGGATTGGAAAGTATTTCGAAATGTAAAAACGGATTAGATTTTCGGGTAGTTTAATAGAGCCAAACAAATCAGCGAAGGCATCATTAAAAACCTTAAATATTTTTTCTTTATAGGGTTCCAGTTCTTTTTTTGTTGTGAAGTTAATGGTTTGTAATCCGTATCTTTTCTTGATTAGTTCAGCCACTCGTCTTGCTTTTTCCGGTGTTTCTTTAGGCAAACTGATTCTAAATTCCAACCAATCAATTTCTTTTTCAAAAGCCAATCTTTTAAAATGATTTTGATAGTAGGCAAAATGATAATCGGAAGCCATGGAAGGAAGCCATTCCTGTCCTTCTATTAACAGACCGGCATGATCTAAATTCGAAAAGCCGAGCGGTCCATTCACGCCAATCATACCTTCGCTTTTTAGCCATTCTTCAGCTACATAAAAAAGCTTTTCGGAAACTTCATATTTGTCAATAAATTCCATGCGAGTAACACGGCCAATTTTTTCGCCTTGTTTTTCGATACACAAGTGGTTTACAATGGCACCAATTCGTCCTACGATTTTTCCATTTTCGTAAGCCAGCCAAAATTTAGCTTTGCAAAAATCAAAAGCAGGATTTTTTTCGGGTTGTAATAGTTCCAGTTCTCCTGATTTAAAAGGAGGTACCCAAAAATCATTATTCTTATACAACTTAAAAGGAAGGTTGACGAATGCTTTGCGTTGTTTTTGATTTTGAACTTCTACAATTTGGATATTCATAATTGAAAATGAAATTTAATGCAAATTCAGCTCTTCAGAGCCTATACTACTTGCTCGAATAGATTTGTTATAGACCAAATGTAAGGATTAATGATTAATACGGACTAGAGATTTTCAGGGGAAATACTATATTTAGAATGAGTAAGGATAAGGTGTATTCTATACTGATAACCGGACAATCTACTTACATGTTTTTTTCTAAGAAAAATGCTGAAGTTGTTTGAAATTTGTGCTTTAAAAAAACTGATCTTTGATTGATTTTTTAAGTCCTAAATAATTTAGGCAACGATCCGCAACAATTAGAGAATAGTAAATGTATTTTAAGTTTAAATACTTGCAGGTAACCAATTACTGATCTGCTATGGCGAAAAAAAATGGGAAATTATGAAATGTGGTCGAGAGGTAGATGGTATAAATTTTATTACTCTTAGGCTTTGTGCTGTTGTGTTATTTAGGGATTAGAAAAGAATTAATGGCGCGACTTTGTAGTAACATCAAAAAAAATAAGGAAAAAAATAATCAGACTGTGACGTGAAGAAATTATTATTCATTTTTTTTTCTGGTAAATACCCAAGCACCAATAATTGCCGTTAATGGCGCTACTAATACCAATCCAAAACTACCAACCAAAGTGTGTAATATTTCACCCGAAACATAATTCATATTCAGAATGTTAATCATAGGAGTTCCTTGTGCAATAAATACCATTAACAGAGCCGAGAATCCGCCCGAGTAGGCTAGAAGAAGTGTTGTTGTCATTGTGCCTACAACGGCTTTCCCTACTTCAAAACCTGAATTTCGCAACTGTTTGGCAGTAATATTGTTATTATGCTGGAATACTTCAGATTGCGAAGCTGCAATATCCATCGAAATATCCATTACTGCTCCCGATGAGGAGATGAAAATCCCGGCAAGGAAAATTTCCGTAAGATTTAAATATGAATATCCTGAATACAGTAAGGTTTCGGAGAATGGCTTAATAGCACCATGAATATTAAATAGTTTACCAAATAGTATGGCCATTATGCAGGTTATGGCAATACCACTCATGGCGCCAAAAAAAGCTATAAGGCCTTTTTTATTAGTGCCTGCCACCAAAAAAATAATAACTGAGGTAAGTAAAGCCACAATGCCTAAGGAAAGTGGAATTGGGGCAAATCCTTTTAATAATCCGGGCAAGAGCAGCTTCCATATGACAATTCCAGTAAACATAAATGACAGCATTGCTTTTACACCTGTCCAACCCGCAAAAGAAATCAGAAACAACACAAAAAGTCCAAGTAGAAAGGCTTCCAGATTAATTCGGTAATGATCGATTACATTGGCACTTATAATTTCAGTTTTATCTTTATTCAAATTAAGAACTGTGAGTGTTTTATCGCCGGAGAAGAAATATTTGTCGAATTCCATTCTGCCAATCAACTGATTAAAAGCAGTTAATTCTTTTCCTTTAAATTTTCCATTCAAAATTTTAATTTGAACAGTTTGCGATCCTGTTTTTAAAATTCCTGTTTCCACAATAAGAGAATTGTCCGTTTTTAAAACCAAAGCCTTAACCCGTACCGAATTATTAGAATCATTTACAGAAAATCCGGTTGGAAGGTATATGATTACAGTACTTAAAACCAGGAGTATAACCACCAGTATAAGATCTGATTTTTGAGGAAGCTTGAATTTAAACATATCTGCAAATGTATGAAAAAGTTGAAGGGTATGGAAGAATAGAAAAGTCTAAAGGGCGAAGAGTATTCAAGAGTTAAAGGGGCTAAAAAAGTTACTTTCTGAGAAAGATAGAGTGAGGTGACAAAAAATGCCCTGCATTTCTGCAGAGCGTTTCACTATTGTATCATATCTTATCTGTTTTCAATAAGTTTCATTAGGTTTTTAGGCATATCGGTATTGTCAAAAAAGCCTGTAAACAATTCTGCACCAACACCAATAGAGCGAACAGGAATTGGCGTAGCTGTATGCGAATATGATGTCCATCCGATTCCTGCTTTGTGCGATAAAATGTGACAAGCTGTAACGGTAAAAGGATCGTAACTTCCGTATAGCAAATAGAATTGGTCGTCCTTTTTCATTTTAGCATCATAGGTCATGCTTTTTTCAAAGGCATTTTTAAGTTGCTGCATTTCAAAGGAAGATAACTGCAGTCCTTTTGATTCATCACCCAAACCAAAATGTTCTTTTACCATATTTAAACCATCAGTAATATTATAGTTATCGACATGCTCTTCTTTATACAATGCTATTTTTTGCGAAAATGCTTCGTAAGAGATATTCTGGTGCTGAAGCAAACCAAAAGATGAATTGTAATGATTTCCGGCAAAGCCCAGAGCTAATCCACCCGTTTCGTGGTCGCCGGCAACCAAAATCAATGTTTCGTTAGGATGTTTTTGATAGAATTCCATTGCTTTTACTACAGCATTATCGAATTGTATCACCTCTTTTATTACAGTGGCAGCATCGTTGGCATGACAGGCCCAGTCAATTTTCCCACCTTCAACCATCATAAAAAAGCCATTGGGATTATCTAAAAGTTTAATTCCTTTTTCAGTAAACTCAGCCAATGAAATATCTTTCCCGTTTTTCTGATCAATGGAATAGGGAAGAGCCGAACCACCAGCTAGATTTGGAGCAATAGCAATAATTTTATCATCTCCTTTTTTTAAATTTTTAAAGTCTTTAATTGTATTAACAATTGTGTATCCTCTTGATTCCGCAACATTCATCGAATTTGGTTCTTTCTCTTCAATTTCATTTGATGCTCCCATTCCAAAATTCGACATGGAATTTTCTCCAGAGGTATCAGTATCACCTTCAGGTTGTTTAAATCCTCCTCCTGCAAAATAATTAAAACCACTTTTACTTAAATCCAGACTGATTTTATAATACATATTTCGTGTTGGCTGGTGTGCATAGAAAGTGGCTGGAGTGGCATGATCGATTGAAACAGATGATACAATACCTACTTTATATCCTTTTTCTTTCGCCATTTCGGCAATGGTTTTTAAGGGAATCAACCTTTCAGCATCCATCGAAATAGTGTTAATTGTAGTTTTGTGGCCAGTAGCAAGTGCAGTACCCGCAGCGGCCGATCCGGTAATGAAACGATCGAGTGCGTAGGTCGTATAAAATCCTTGATGAGGGAAAGTACTCAACTGTAACTTCTTGATTCCATTGCTGTTTTCTAAGGCTCCTAAATAGGCTTCGGCAGCGTTTGATTGCGTTAAACCCATACCATCACCAATAAAATAGAAAATGTATTTTGGGGCTTTACCCTGATAATTTTCTCTTTCACTTGGCTGGGCATTACTGCTAAGAGCAATAAGAAGAAGTGCAAACGAAAGTATTTGTTTCAGTTTTATTTTGT
>JAESUW010000162.1 GCA_016760525.1 Labilibaculum sp. | reverse complement strand
TTTACAGACCTTTAAATCTCTAATTATTTGGAAGAATAATACTGAAATGATATCTTTGTTGTTAATTTTTTAAATGGAATAAGAATCATTCAAATGCTTACAGTCTTACTTATAACAACATTTCTTCTGGCAATTGGCTTTGCTGGTTTCGCAATTACAATATTGATTAAAAAGAACGGTAAATTCCCTGAACTTCATATTGGGAAAAACAAAGATTTGAAAAAAAGAGGCATTGGATGCGCCACTTCTCAAGATAAAATGGAGCAAGCCAAGGTAAAACAATCACTTCAATTTAAGCAACTTACACTTCTTGATAAAGAACTAAATTCCTTGTAATTCAGATAATAGATCGTTAAATATGAGACATTAGATTGATTTATAACATGCTTATTTACAGAGCCTTAATCGCCACCCAGCAAACACAAAACACTCTAAAATCAATCTCTTAAAAAATTTTAACGAACTATTATCAAAAGGACTGAGATTTAATTTTTGCACCATTCACGCAACCATCTCATCCAATCACTCGTATTCTCTATAGTTGTTTTATCAAAATTGAATGTAATGGCTATATTTTTAAAGATATTATTATTATCACTCTTCTTATTACTACTTGCTTTTTTAGGAATTGGTATTAAGCTGTTGTTTGATAAAAATGCGAAATTTACTGGCAGCAGCTGTGGCTCTTGTGCTTGTACTGATCCAGATAACGAAAATTGTGAAATTAAATAAGGAATTAAGTTATCGGTTTTTTGTTCTCTGTTGTTTGTATTATTTCATAACAACTACTTATTTTCCAAGCTTCGGAAAGCTGAAAACCGATAACTTTTCACGCTGTTTCCTTTTCTCTCAATCTATTTTATTATTGATTCCTTTAACTTCTCAGTTGCATAAATTTTATAATTACCAAGAGAATCAGCATAAATGAAATAAGCCTCCAAAACTGGGTCTTTCTCTACTATTTCAATACTTTTATCTAATCCCAATACCATAAAACTTGTTGCATATGCATCGGCTGACATGCAATCCGGAGCAATTACCGAGGCCGAAAGCAAACTATGTTGTACTGGATATCCTTTTCGCGGATCAATTGTGTGGGCATACTTTTTCCCATTCTTAATATAGAATTGACGATAATTACCCGAAGTAGCCATTGCGCCATTTTCAAGTTCAATTACATCTTGTATCTCTCTCAACATAGTTGATGGGTCATCGATTGGTTTATCAATACCAACTCTCCAGATTCTGCCCTTATTGTTTTTCCCTTTGGCTCTAATTTCACCTCCTATTTCGACCATATAATTAGTAACACCCTGCAACTCCAAAAAGTCAGCAACAACATCAACACCGTACCCTTTTGCAATGGCACTTGCATCGAACATTATTCTCGGATCATCTTTTATTACTTTTCCATTTTCCAAACGGACTTTTTTATATCCAACGATTTCCAATAGACTATCAACAGGAATCATTTCAGGATCCAGCTTATTTTTAAAACCAAAACCCCATGCATTTACCAAAGGTGCAACAGTCATATCAAATGCTCCATCAGTAATCCTGGCAATTTCTTCTCCTCGTTTAAAAGTTGTAAGAAAATAATGATCCAACACGACTGTTGTATCGTTAGTATTTACTCTTGAAATAATCGACTGAGGCTTATAGGTAGACAAGGAAAGATCAAATTCAGTTAATTTAGCCATTATATCCTCATGAAGATTTTTATCGTCTGAATGCTCGTAAACGATGTGATAAAAAGTTCCGAATATTGCCCCTTCATCGAATTGATACTTTTTACCGTTCCCTTGGCAAGAAGTTAAAATCAGAATACATATAAGAACAAATGAATTCAATAAATTTCTCATGATTTAATACAATTAGTCCTGAAATATTACTGCTACAAATTTAAGTAAGCTTATAAAAACAAACAAGCCTCGAAAATTCGAGGCTTGCTTTAAAATATTTATCATCCAAAATCGTCAAAATCAACCATTTCGTCTGGAACACCTAAGTCATACAGCATGTTTGTAACAGCTGAATTCATCATTGGAGGTCCACAAATGTAGAATTCGATATCTTCTGGCTCATCGTGATTCGCTAAATAGTTATCGTAGATCACTTGATGGATAAATCCAGTTGGTCCTTCCCAATTATCTTCTGGCTGTGGCTCAGAAAGAGCTAAGTGCCATTCGAAGTTAGGGAATTTAGCTGCAATAGCATCAAACTGATCAGCGTAAAATACTTCTTTCATAGAACGAGCACCATACCAGAAAGTAGCCTTACGACCCGTTTTCACCGTATGGAACAAGTCGAAGATATGAGAACGCATTGGAGCCATACCGGCACCACCACCAATAAACATCATCTCGTTATTGGTCTCTTTAATGAAGAACTCACCATAAGGACCTGATATAGTCACCTTATCACCTGGCTTACGCGAGAAGATAAATGAAGAACAGATACCTGGGTTTACATTCATCCAGCCACCTTTTACACGATCGAATGGAGGCGTTGCAATACGAATGTTAAGCATTACAATGTTTCCTTCAGCTGGGTGGTTAGCCATTGAGTAAGCACGGTAAGTAGGCTCTGGATTATTCATCTTAAGATCCCACAGTTTCATTTGATCCCAATCTCCACGATACTCTTCTTCAATATCCATGTCCTTAAAGTCAACTTCGAGTTTAGGTACATCAATTTGAATGTATCCTCCCGATTTGAAATCAAGAATTTCACCATCTGGTAATTTAACTACAAATTCCTTAATAAATGTAGCTACGTTTCCATTTGAAACCACTTCACATTCCCATTTCTTAATTCCCAAAATTTCTTGAGGAATTGACATGCTCATGTCTTCTTTTACTTTTACCTGACAAGCTAAACGCCAATCGGTTTGAGCTTCTTTACGAGTGAAATAATCTACTTCTGTTGGCAAAATACTTCCTGCACCATCATGTACCTGGCACTTACACATTGCGCAAGTTCCTCCTCCACCACAAGCTGATGGTAAGAATATTTTTTCAGCACCTAAAGTCCCCAAAAGGCTGTTACCAGGTTCTACAACCAATTTTAGTTTTCCTTCATTAATATCAATCGTAACCTCTCCTGATGGAGTAAGTTTCTGTTTTGCATACAAAAGGATAGAAACCAGTACCAGGATCACAAGTAGAAAGATCACAATACTTGTGGCAATAACTGTTCCCTGTGTTGTTAATAATATCATCTCTATTCCGATTAAATTTTTAAAAAATTCAATTTACTTTATTCTTCTCTCAGCTTAGAGTTTGATACCCATAAAGCTCATAAAAGCAATTCCCATTAATCCGGTTACAATAAATGTAATTCCTAATCCACGTAATGGAGCCGGAATGTTAGAGTAACGAATTTTTTCGCGAATTGCAGCTATACCAACAATAGCAAGTAACCAACCAATACCTGATCCCAGACCAAATGAAGTTGCTTCGGCTAATGTGCTATAGTCTCTTTCCTGCATGAAAAGAGATCCACCTAAAATTGCACAGTTTACAGCAATAAGAGGAAGGAAAATACCCAATGAAGAATAAAGTGCCGGAGCAAATTTTTCTACAATCATTTCAACCAATTGTACCATAGAAGCGATAACCGCAATAAACATGATGAAACTTAAGAAACTTAAATCTACATCAGCCATTGAAGCATCAAGCCATACTAAAGCACCTTCGGCTAAAATATATTTGTTTAGCAAGTAATTCATAGGAACCGTAATTCCCAGTACAAATACTACTGCTATACCTAATCCCATAGAAGTTTTTACAGTTTTAGAAACTGCAAGGTATGAACACATTCCAAAGAAGAACGCGAATACCATGTTGTCGATAAAAATCGACTTGATAAATATATTAATCAGATTTTCCATGTTTCGATTTTTCTTTAAAATTATGACTCAATCAGTGACTTATCACGAGACCTTTGTACCCAAATAATAATTCCTACAGTAATCAATGCCATTGGAGGAAGAATCATCAAGCCATTGTTTTCGTATCCCATATCGTAAAATGCCTGAGGAATAACAGGAAATCCGTAAAGAGTTCCTGATCCCAGCAATTCACGGAAGAATGCTACAATAACTAAAATAATACCGTAACCGGCTGCATTACCAATACCATCAAGAAATGCTGGCCATGGGCGATTCCCCAAAGCGAAAGCTTCAAGACGTCCCATAATAATACAGTTAGTAATAATCAGACCTACAAAAACTGATAGTTGTTTACTCACATCGTAAGCAAATGCTTTCAAAATCTGGTCAACAAGAATTACCAGTGCCGCAACAATTACAAGTTGAACAATGATACGAATTCGTGAAGGGATAGTATTTCTAATTAGTGATACAATCACATTTGCAAGTGCCAATACAGCCATAACTGAAATAGAAAGCACAATAGCCGGTTCCAATTTTGCAGTAACTGCTAAAGCCGAACAGATACCAAGTACCTGAATGGTGATCGGATTATCGATTCCCAAAGGATTGGTAAGCAATTTCCGATTTTTAGCTGAGAATAATGGTTCTTTATCGCTCATCTCTTACTTTTTTGAAGATTTAAAAAACTTTTCATAACTGCTAAGGTTATCCTGAAGCATAGCCTCTAAACCTTTTGATGTAACAGTACCACCTGACACGGCATCAAATGCATGCGGATTATTCGAAGCTGTTCCCTTTACTAATTTTAAAGAAGTAAACATACCAGCTTGATTAAAAATCTGCTTTCCTTTGAAAGGAGCAAGGAAATCTGCATTTGCAATTTCAGCACCTAAACCTGGAGTCTCACTTTTATGATCGAAAATAGCACCATAAATGGTTTTACGATCTGATTCCATTGAGATAAATCCCCAAATTGGTCCCCACATACCTTTACCACGGACAGGAATAATTAATTTTTCGCCGATCCCTTCATTTTTGAAAACAAAAACTGGAAGTCGTCTTTCTGTAAGTTCCTTCTTATTTTCTCTTTTCAAATCCACTTTAAAAGTTTCAGATTTATCATTTGACTTAACCTCTCCTTCTGAATTTACAATTATAGCTTCTACGATAAATTTATCGTACAGCTCAACAGCATCTTCAGGAGTCGAAGCAACATTCACAGCCCTAAGAATGTTTTGCTTTTTCTCAATTTCTTTATTTGCATTTTGGCGGTCTTTCAATGACAATGAAGTAAAAGAAAGTACTGCCGCAACAATCACTACCATAATGGCAGCATAAAGAAATGTATATGTATTGCTTTGAGTATTCATGTGATTAATAATTTATATTTAAAAATGCCACATGGAACTTGCCATATTTTATCAGTACTCTTTCTGATAATTTTTTCAAGCATGGCTCGTTTCATTTTTTAAACGTTTTTTTAATTAAACATTTACCTTAACACGTTTCAATCTTTTCTTGATGTTAGCTTGAATCACGTAATGATCGATTAGTGGAGCAAAAGTATTCATCAATAAAATTGCTAACATCATAGCTTCAGGGAAACCTGCATTTACAACTCGAATCAATACTGCCATAACACCAATAAGGAATCCATAAATGTATTTACCACGTAAAGTTTGCGAACCAGACACTGGATCTGTTGCCATAAACACAGCTCCAAAAGCAAAACCACCCATAATTAAATGTTGGTATGCAGGAATATCAGTCATGTAAGCATTAGAACCAATTAAATTGAAGATAGTTCCCATTACAAAACCACCAACAAATACCGACATCATAATTCTCCAACTTGCAATTCCTGTAGCTAACAAAATAGCAGCTCCAATTAAAATAGCAATAGTAGATGTTTCTCCAATTGATCCAGGGATCAATCCAACAAACATATCCCATGAGTTACTTAAATGTTGTTCAATTACAGACGTGGCTACACCTGAACCTCCTTCAAGATCGGCCAAAGTAGCAGCATGTGCCAAAGGTGTTGCTCCGGATATTACATCTCCTTGTTCTGCAATCCAAACTGTATCACCAGACATTTTAGAAGGATAGGCGAAGAAGAAGAATGCGCGGGCAATTAAGGCCGGATTCCAAATATTCATTCCTGTTCCACCAAATACTTCTTTACCAATAACTACTGCAAATGCAGTTGATACAGCAACCATCCAAAGAGGTGCGCCAACCGGCATTATTAGAGGTATCAGCATACCCGAAACAAGAAATCCCTCGTTTACCTGATGACCTCTCATTTGTGCAAAGGCAAATTCAATACCCAAACCAACTACGTAGGAAACTACAATAATTGGAAGTATTTTAATTAGACCATAAATACAGATTTCCATCATATCAGCCGACTGACCAATAGATAAGAAATGCTGGTATCCGGTGTTGTAAATCCCAAATAGTAATGCTGGAATTAAAGCCATAACAACAATAGACATTGTACGCTTTAAATCGATAGCATCCTTAATGTGAGTTCCATTATGGGATGTAATATCGGGAACATATAGAAAAGTTTCAAAAGCCTCGAAAGACGACTGCAACTTTGCAAACTTCCCACCCTTTTGAAACAAGGGCTTCTTTTTATCAAGAAATTTTCTTAGTGCTTTCATTATATTATTTAGATTTTAGATTCCAGATTTCAGATGTGAGAGTTTTTTCTCAATTCTCATATCTCAATTCTCATGATCTATTTCTGATTAGCTCATTTCTTTAATCATCAGATCGATTCCTTTACGAACTAAATCCTGTACATTAATTTTCGATGTACAAACAAATTCACATAAGGCAAGATCTTCCGGAGCAACTTCATATATCCCCAACTGTTCCATTTGATCGATATCCTCAATCATAATAGACTTAATCAGTTGCATTGGAAGCACATCCATAGGCAATACCTTGTCGTACACACCTGTCATTACGAAAGCACGGTGCTCTCCATGAAGATTAGCATCTAAACGGTATTCTTTATTTGGAGTTAACCATGAGAAAAAGGTTCTGGACATTGAGAATTTCTGTAAACCAGGTAATGCCCAACCTAAAAATTCGAAATTATCTCCCTCAGGAATAACTGTAATCTGCGAATCGTAAAAACCAAGAAATCCATCTTCAGAGATTTGAGATCCTGTTAAAACGTTGCCCGAAATAACACGAATTTTCTCATCATCTTTTAACTTCCCCTTTAAAATATTTCGTACTGAAGCTCCTAGAATTATTTCAAAATAACATGGAGTTTTCACCTCAGAACCACAAAGAGCAATTTTACGACTTACATCGTAAATACCTTTTGTGAATAATCTTCCGATAAAAACAACTTCCTGCGGACGAATGACCCAAGCAACTTCACCTTTATTCATTGGGCTGATGTGATGTATTTGAACACCAACATTTCCTGCAGGATGAACACCTGAAAATTGGCGCACCTCTACATTTTTAGCTTCAGAAAAAGTTTTACTTTGGTTGAGATTAGGATTGGTATTTAAAAATAACTTTCCATCGGTCAATTTTGCCAAAGCATCAAGACCAGCCTGAAATGCTTCTGCTTCACCTTCCAAAAGGAAATCAATATCCGCTGCCAATGGTGCAGTATCGAAGGCTGAAACAAAAATTGCTTTCGGAGTATCTTCAGGCTTAGCAATCACATCATAAGGACGTTGACGAAGAAATGACCAGAGGCCACTTTTCAGCAACTCTTCCTTAATCTCCTCTCGGGAAAGCCCGTTAGGGTCTGCCTTTTTAAACTCCTGGTATTGAATCTCAGAATCTGCTTGAATTACTACTTCTAAAATCTTTCTGCGTTCTCCACGATTTACGGCAATTACCTTACCACTAACCGGAGAAGCAAAATTAATTTCAGGGCAATACTTATCGAAAAACAGAGAATCTCCTGCTTTTACTTCAGCATCAACCTTAACTTTTAATTTAGGTGTTAATCCGGGGAAGTTGGATGGTTTAATTGCGTATGTCTCAGAACGATCAGCTTTCTCAAGTACTTTTTCAGCCTTTCCTGCCAGCTTAATATCTAAGCCTTTTTTGATCTTTTTAACTTCAGACATGTTAAACTATTTGAATTTATTAATTTGCACCAAAAATAACTAATTTAATCTCTAATTCACAATCTTTACCCCGATACGATATATGTTCTTCAACGTTAAGACTATCGTTTCGAGAGCTTGTAAAAAATTCGAACACAAATATATAAAGCAATTTTGTATTTTTGAAGTCCTTTGGTCTATTTTTAACCAGTATATATACATATTCATATGCCTAAAAATTTCGTTATTTCTATAAGTATTGTATTCATTATCATTCCGAAGATATTATTCGCTTACGATTTTGAATCAGAAACGGTGTACTCCAATGAAATAAAGAAAAAAAGCATTCATACTGTTCAAATGCATCCAACTGATTGGGTGCTGACCGAACCAATTATAGAACTTAATGGAGATAATCAACTCCTTTTTTCTTTTGATGCAATTGAAGAAAATATTCAAGATTACTCCTACAAAATTATACATTGCACATCAAATTGGTTCGATTCCGGACTAAGTGAGTTCGATTTTATTGATGGGTTTACTGAAAATCAGATAACAGATTACGAACATTCCTTCAATACTAATGTTGATTTTGTGCATTACAGTTTAAAGATTCCAAACGATGATATTCAATTAAAATTATCGGGCAATTACATTTTGGAGGTATATGAAGATTTTAATCCTGAAAAGGTAATAATACGACAACGTTTTATGATCTTAGATTCTAAGATTGAGATTGCAGGAGATGTAAAACATCCGATTGCAATAGATTTAAGGGAAACTCATCAGGAGGTTGATTTTAGTATTCTTCATCCAAATTTTAATATCGACAATCCTCACTCCGATTTACAGGTTGTACTAACACAAAATAGTAGATTCGATGGAAGCGAGAAAAAGCTGAAACCTATTTTTATCCGTAAAAACGAATTGGTTTTTGATTATGAAATGGAAAATGTTTTTCCCGGAGGAAATGAATTTCGGAATTTTGATTTGAAAAGCCTTAGATACCAAACTCGCTATATCAGAGAGATTAGCAAAGAGAATGGACAGACAAACGTTCTACTCACCGCTGGAAATAATCGCCATTTTAAACAATACATTTACGAACAGGATTTAAATGGTAAATTTTTAATTGAAGTTCAGGAAAGAGATGAACCATCAACCGAAGCGGATTATTGTTACGTTACTTTTTGGCTTCCTTTCGATAATGAGATAAAACACGGAAATATTTATGTGTACGGTAAATTCTGTAATTGGATCTGTTCTGATAAAAACAAAATGGAATATGATTTTGATACCGGTATCTACAGCAAGTCAATTCTCTTGAAACAGGGCTATTACAATTACCAATATGCTTTGTTAAAAAACGGAAAAAAAACACCGGACTTAAGCTATATTGAAGGAACTCACTGGGAAACAGAAAACGACTATGTGATTTACGTTTATTACCATGATATTGCCTTAAACTACGACATGCTTATTGGCTGTAAAACCATTAATTCTACTGCTAAATTTTAAATTCCTGCTTGTAAATGAGTAATACCGTTTGGGTAAATTAGTGAGCTATTTATTCACAAATAACTACAGAGGTTCGTTAACTCAGTAAATTATTCAAATTGGCCTAACGTGCTGCATTGCTGTTGTAGTATGTTGTAAAAGCATTTCCATCTTAACAAAAAAGAATACTTTTGATTCCAAAATTGGGAGAATCACAATCTTGTTTCTCTTTAACAAACAAAAAATATAAATATGAATCCTGTTACAAACAAAGGTCTACAAAAATCAGACTTGCAGGTATTCAAACGATGGAGCCGTAAAGGCTATGCTGCTTTTGCCAGCATGAACAAGGAAATTAAAATTTCCTGTATCAATACCAGTTATAATTTACTGGTTCCATCTACTGAATGCGGCTTTTCCGGCTTTTGCTATGTACCATTAAACGGCAGGGATAAGAATGAAACTGATGAATTGGACGCCTTGCGCTTCGAACTCATGCAAGTTATGGTATTGCAAAATCAAAGCACATCCAAAACCAGTCAGATTGAACCTCATCGTCAAACAAAAATGGTTCTTTCTACAAATTCTTATTCCCACAATTTTAGAAACTAAAAAGAACCAAAGTTATGACTGATATCAGAAACAACTGGACCTACGAAGAGGTTAAAGAGATTTACGACTTACCATTACTGGATTTGGTGAACAATGCAGCCAACCTGCACCGCAAATACCACGATTCTACAAAAATGAACATGAACACTTTAATTTCGGCTCGCACCGGAGCGTGTTCTCAGGATTGTAAATACTGTGCTCAATCGGCTCGTTACAACACACATGTAAAACCTGTAAAATTAAGTTTAGAACAAGTTTTGGCAGAAGCTAAAATTGCAAAAGAAAATGGTGTGAAACGTGTCTGCTTAAGTTCCTCGGGAAGAGATGGGAACCGTGATGATCGTTTCGACGAAATGGCTGAAATGATTACCGAAGTAAAGAAACTCGGACTTGAGGTTTGTTGTACCATGGGAATGATTAACAAAGAAAAAGCTGCAAAATTAGCTGATTTGGGAATTACTGCCGTAAATCACAATCTCGATACTTCGGAGCGTTACTATCCAAACATTACAACTACAAGAACTTATTCGGAACGTTTAGAAACTTTAGCTAACCTTCAGGAAGCAGGAATTTCTTACTGCTCTGGTGGTATTTTAGGAATGGGCGAAACCGACGAAGATCGTATTGAAATGCTTCGTACTTTATCCAACCAGCAAAAACACCCGTACAACGTTCCGTTGAATTCATTAGTACCAGTTGAGGGGACTCCGTTTTTCGGAAAAGAACCTATTGGTATTTTTGAAATGGTGCGTGCCGTTGCAACTACTCGTATTCTAATGCCAAAAGCAGTAATCGCTTTTGCTGCCGGACGTACGCATTACAGTCAGGAAGGACAAGCTCTTTGTTTCCTTGCCGGAGCAAACTCTATCTTTTTCGGTGACAAATTGCTTACCGTAAAAAACATGACGGTTAACGAAGATCAGCACTTACTGGATACAATTGGGATGGTTCCGACTCGTTATCAGGAGTTGACTACTTTGGAGGAATAGACTAACACATTATAATTCTAAGGGATATGCTTGTTGCATAGCCTTTTTTTATTGATTTTAAAAAAAATGAATGCTTGCAATCCGGAATGTATTTCCAGCGGTGAAAGGAGTGTTAAAAAACCGAACATGAATACTAAAAAAGGTCTGTTTTAATCAAGATTAGCTGTATTTATTGGGGACGAATACTCCCATTTTTATGCGAAGCTTCTCCATTTTGGGCGAACAACCGACAATTCCGCCGGTCTTTATTCCAAACAATCTACTTCTTCGCCCAAAATAAAATGGATCGTTTCTGTTTTGTTTGTGACTGTTCCTAATGTCAAAGAATCCATAATATGAATTTAGATTCCCAAAAACTAACAAGTGCTTTTACTATACCAACAACTGTGTGTTTTTGTGGAGAATTCCAGAGTTTATCATAACCGAAACAATCATTAAATGAGGCATCAAGAAAATTCTCAATGCCTCGTTTTCACCTTATTTTAGAAATCATTTAACTAATCTCTTGTTTTGAATTACTTTAAAACTCATCGTTCAACAATTCTTTTACCAAAAGAATTAATATACATTAAATTGCTGACTTACAATGTTAAGCTATTTCTACTCTTTTTTTTCTTAAACTAAATATGCACTTTAAGAAAAACAGAATAATTCCACATACTTTACGGGATAATAATTTAGGTAACTAATTTATCTCTAAATTCCTTTTGACTCTCTTCATAAAACAATCTTCATTTGATTCTTACAAGAGAATTCTTCCATTCAGATGGAATTGAATTGTAAGTCATAATTTTAAACTCTGGGGACACATTATCATTTGAATTTTTATTTAATGTTCTACTAATATTAGGTGAATCAAATTTCCACATTGCTCCTGATAAAGGATCAACAATAAGCATTCCAACAAGTCCTCCAATTAATATATTTCCCCAATACCATCCATCGAGTTTACACTCTATTGAAGTTATCACAGGCTGATACCCTTCTTTCTGAATGTTGACAGAATAGCTTTCTTTCGAAAAAAAACCAGCCCTTGTGTCCAAAATAATATTTGCAGGACTTTTCCCATTAAAGACATTATGCCCTTTTTTATTTGTAATAGTAATCTTTGCATCATCTGGGTCTGTAACAATTGATACTGGATATGAACTTGTACTTAAAATACTGGCACAACCGTTAAATAATAGGATTGTTAGTGACAGGAAGACAAATGATTTAATTTTTTTCATGATTGTTCATTTAATTTAAAATGATATGACTTAATAAGTATTAGATTATAGATTTAAGATTTCATTATACAGCATCATCCTTCTTTTTCTTAGTTTGAAACACTTCTGACTAAACGAAATCCGTTTGTATTGTAGTTGTAATTGGGTATTCCATAACCCCTATTACAAATTCTTTGAAAAAATGGACCTAATAAATAATCTCCTCCTCTACACACTTTGTATATTCCATGTGACGATCCTTTAGGGTTTTCAATCTCCCTATTACTATAATAATGTTCTCCATAAATATCATTACACCACTCCCATACATTACCTGTCATATCATGTAATCCCAATTCGTTTGGATGCTTCATTCCTACTTCATGAATAGCTTTACTCGAATTTTCTGAATACACTGCAATCTTATCTAAATCCATACTGCCTGAGTATATGTATCCTTGAGAATTGGAACCTCCCTTTGAAGCATATTCCCATTCAGCCTCAGTTGGTAATCTATAATTCATTCTCGTTACACTATTCAATTTCTTAACATAAACTTGAATCATATTCCAACTTACCGAGTACACAGGTAATTTATCACCTTTTACCTTTGATGGATTGGTACCCATAATAGCCATCCATTGTTCTTGGGTTACTTCATATTTACCAATATAAAAATCATCTAGGTTTACTTCATGAACAGGTTCCTCATCTGGTTTTTTGCCATTATTTCCCATATTAAATAATCCGCCTTTCACAGCTATAAAATTCATTTCTTCATTCCCAATCTCTTGTGTATAATTTTTAAATATCTCTGTATTCAAATAATAGATAGATCGGCTAGAGTCTGACACCATTATATTTTGCAATTCTCTTACATTTTGATATTCAAAAGTAATATCATGCATCCCGAAACTTAATGATTGTTTGATTGGTGTAAAACCCACAAACCTATTATCAATAAAAACCTTTGCTGTCACAGGATGCGACTTAATAGAGATTTCTTTTCCTAAGGATAAATCAACAGTTAAATTCTTAATTGCATTAGCAATAATATTAACCATTTTATGCCTTTCTCCATATTTATCTTTTCGCAAAATAAATTCATGCTCTCCAATAAGAAGATTATTTATTGTCATAGGTGTTGTGCCTAAATACTCTTCATTTTCATATACTCTCACTTCTAAAGGAAATGTACTGATATCTAATGAACCAACAATTGGAACAGGTCTCAAATCTATTGTAGAAATTTCACCTTTAATGAGCTTTTTTTGAACTCTATCAGTTTCATAGGATTCTTTTTGTGCTTCAAAAACATGTAAACCAGGAGTTAACCGACTAACAATACTATCACTGCCTACATATTCTCCATCAATCCATATACTACTTTGAGGGTTTGTAGTTATTCTTATTTCAGAAAAATTTGGTGTCAAATCAATTAATAATTCAGTAGTTTCTCCATCATAAATATTAAAATCAACTTGTATGGGGGCATACATTTCTTTTTTAAGTTTCACAATATGTTGTCCACTTTTTAATGCACCTATAATTGTTGGCGTTTTCTTTTGATAAGGTATACCATCAATCTCAATACTTGCACCATTTTCAGGCTTGGCACTTAATTTCAAAGAACCATAGTTAGGTTTTAATTCTAAATTCAAGTTTTCTTTTTTAAACTCTGTAAGTTTTATTTTACCAGTCATACTATGATGTAAAAACTTACTTAACCTAAAGTCATATTCACCAACTTTCATTTTTTTTTGGTAAGGAGTTACGCCCACATATTGATCTTCAATATAAATATCAACACCCTGTGGCTTTGAAGAAATAGTTAACCATTGCATTGAGATTTTAAGAGGTTTAACCTTTGTTGTTATCACTCCCGTAATTAAAATCATTTCATAGACAGCAGCCTCTTTTATGGGCATCGGATATTGGTAATTTCTAATTATTCCAAGTTTGCTATGCTTAATCGTTATTTTTTTTGAACCATAAGGCACGTAAATCCAATATTCTCCTATTTTAAATTCAGTATTAACAATACCATTCATATCACCTTCAAAAACAAAACCTTTCTGACTTGTCACCATCTTTATAATTGCACATTTATCACCATTCTGATCCACTTTAGGAGCTGATATACGAGCAGTCAAATCATCAGGGATTGAATTAAAATCCTTTACTGAAATGTTTTGAGCACCAAGATCTACACTTAAAAAAAAACATAATATGTAAGAAATTGTAATTATTCTAAATAAAGCCATTATATTACTTTTATAGATACCAAGAAATTAATTGAAACTACTCAAATCGTATAGGTTATCATTCGATGTAGCATTAGGTTGCCATGTTCTAACATGAATAATTGGTTCATAACAATTATTTAAATCAACAATTAAAAAAAGATAGCCTACATCTCCATAATTTGAAGAATAATAATTTTGTTTAATTTTAATTCCAAATATACTTCCACCTTTTCCTGCTTTTCTAATTTCGTTATTTTCAAATTTGACATTAATAAATTCCTTACTTAAGAATGAATATCTCAAACTTTTTAGATACTGTTGCTTTGTCTGCCTATTGTATTTGATTATCTGGCTATCTGCATACTTATATGACTCATTATATTTAGCTTTAACAATTTCACCTGTAATGATTAACGCATCATCTGAAAAAATTCTTTCAATATAATCTAGTCTTTTCAGGGCAAAAGCTGTTTTATAATGTTCCAAAAAATTGATTAAAATCATTCTTTCTTTTTCTTCCCATAAATTTTTGTTTAAAATATCACCAAGTGCTTGGGAAGAAAGAGAAAAAGACAATGATTCAATTTTCACATCTTTATTAAAATGGAAAACTACTTTTTCTACAAACCGTTTATTATTTGATTCAAAATCAAAACACATAGGTAGAGCTCTGCAAATAACTTGTTCTCTATCGACAATAAATCGTAACTGATAATTCCCAATTACTCTCGCCTTCCCATAAGCAATGATCTTTTTATAGAAATCAAGACCTTTAGACGTAAACTCCGAATGAGCAAATAAATAATTTTGCTCTTTGATACTTTTGATTACTTTTTCGATACTCCGTCTATATGGGCTTTCATCAATTACACCAGAAAAGACACAATCACTTTTTTCTCTGGTTGGGTTAGATTCAATATCTTTAGGAGAGTTAGTAATTGGAATTTTATAATAACTATTACGAAATGGAATTGGATCGATTCTATTCAAAACGCTCTCCAATTCTTTATCAATACGCGCCTCTCCTTCAAATATATATTCCGCTTTTAATTCAAGCTCATTCATATCAGCGGCCATTCCAAAGAGCTCAATAAAACCAACTCCATCACGTGAACTGCATAAATTACTATAATCAGTACCAGTCCAATATGAATAATCAAAATTTTTAACAGGTCTATTGTTGTGATTAATGTTCAAAGTATATAAAACTTCATCTTTTTTCTTTTCAATTTTCAATATTGTAATATTAATATCTACAAAAATGTTATTAATCCTTAAAGGAATCCATGTTGCTAATAAATGACTATTTTGATTTCGATCCAGATATTTAATTTTATCTCCTTCAGGATGACTTTTCAATAAGTTTAAAGCCCAGTAGTAATAACGTAATGCATCAGCAATTTGATTATTTTTAAAAGCTATATCAGCATTAAGAACAAAGCCCTTAATTTTCTCTTCTCTTTCAAGAAAAATTTTCTCCACTTCTGATTGCTTTATATATCTAAAGACCCTTGCTTTGGGTTCATTACCATAAACTATCCTCCTTGTATTTTTAAGCGTTGTGTTTGAGTATGTTTTAACAACTGAATTACAAGTTTCTTTAAAACTCCCCTCTCCTCCATTAATAAGCATCTCTTTTTTAAGCAAAACAAAACTACTCTCAACATAAGTTGATATTTGCGACACAAGCATAGATAATGCTTCCTGATCAGCTTTTTTTAATGTAGTACCAAAACCTTCTCCCCAGATATAATTTTCTCCGTCTGCCTTTATTTTTTCAATTGCAATATTTTGGGAGAACATAAAATTTGTACTACAAATCCATATCACTACAAAAACAGATATTGTACGAATGCATAATTTAATTTTCCCCATATGGAGCAGAATAATATTTGATATATCTGACATTTTACTTAAAAAGCTATATTGTTTTGACTTAAAATCAGTGTTTTTTCGAAAATTTCAGATTAACTTTTATAATAGATCTTTCATTATATCAACAACTTTGTCCCAGCTCAATTCATTTCGAAGTTTCAGAAAAAATCATCTGTGAACGCTTTCGATAATCTTTGTGCTGGATCATTATTTCCTATTGTATTATCTTATTAAATGTCGTGTCAGAATTCAACTCACTTATCATATCATCTATCACATATAGAAATATACATCCCGTTTGCTTAAGCTTATAACCATTTAATTTGCAATATTTTCTAACAACTGCAGCTTTCGTTGATTTGTGCTGAACGATGTTTTTTTCAAATACAATATTCTTATTATCAATATTTCGAAGTGTAATTTTGGCCTCAATCTTCTGAATAATCTGAATATGGGTAAACTTATCCTGCTGTTCAAAATACAGTTTATTTAACTCGACATCGAAATAATATTCGGCTTCTGAATTATCTTTAATTCCTTTTTTATCAAGTCTTTCTTTAAGTAGTTTGTGAACAGATTCAATCCATTTATTCTTTTTATCTTTTACTTTCATTTTAGTGCCTCTTATTAATCCTGGCACTCTACCAATAATAAGAGATTCCGACCTAGCATCGATTATTCTCACATCAAGATTATTTTTGGATACAATCTCAGAACCAACAGTATTGTCTAAATTCTTATAGTTTGAAGATTTTTCTGATTTTTTGATAAATTCTCGTTTCCCATCTTCATAAATAATCAGATATACATCAGCAACTGCAAGCTGTCTAATTACATTTTTAGTTTCATCAACTTCTGCAAATTTTATTACAGAATTAGTAACCTCACGTATATTACACTTCAATTCATTGCCATCGTTCATAACAATTATATCTTGACTATACCCAAAATAGCCGCAAATCAGAAAAGCAACTAAAAATCCAATTTTTTTCATAACTATAAAATTTAATAATCTAAATTAACATATAATGATTTTTTCAGTTTTAATAAAACTATAAGCCTTGAGTTCTGCGCTCGCGATACTCATTCAATCCATTAATAAAATCAGACTTAAACTTTTCAGCTTCATAATCAATTAATATTTTTTCATCTCGAGTTAACTTATTATATGCTTTTTTAGTAAAATCAATATTAGTGAGTTCAACACAAACATGAGTTTCATATTTGTCACCTACTTTATAATCACAAGTGCTAATAATTTTTGCCCCATTCAGTGTTTCCTCTGCAACACTTCCAACAATTTGTTTTACTCTTCCTGCATCAATTCTAGCCATTTCTCCACCATCAGACGAACTATGTTGTTGATTATACCTTTCGATCATATTACTCGTACAAACTTGTACTGCATTCAAAATTTCATTTCTAGCTATACTTGAGGCTATGTCACGGGCCATCATACGATCTGCAGATATTCCTAATCCATACCCTCTTAAAAACTCAGACTTCTCTTCAGCCTTTTTCTGACAGTCATTTTTTTCAATCTTGACCATTTCTGTTTTACTAGTTCTTATATCTCTAGTTATCATTTCTTTTGACGATCTGCAAGAAGACAATATAATTACTATAATACCAAATACTATAAATTTCATCATAACTATGTTAAATTTTGACTGGTTTAAATAATTCTATAAACCTATGCTAATCTCATCCGATATAAATACTCATCAATAGTGCTTTTACATACTCATTAATAGTGAAAAAGCGATACTAATCTTTAGCTTGCAAGTTTTCTAAATATGTAATCTGTGACACAAACAAAAGAACTGCCGAACAGGACAGCTTCTTTCACTAATTTTTAGAATATAATCTTTACTTATGTACTTAAATACAGGTCATTACAATACCAGGCTTTTATATTAAAGTCATATCATAAATTTATTTATCACGCATTACTAAATGTTCTTTCCATTCAGATGGTATTTCGTTAGCAGAATAAACGCTAAATTCCATTTTCTCAACACTAGCTGTTGATTGGTAATGGATAACTGCTCCGACTTAGAATACTTGCACAACTTGATAAAAATAAAATTACCCCTGTTAATAATATAACTGTAACTGAATACAACACATAAATTTAAAGACAAGCAATCCTCTTATTTTAAATCCCCTTACACGCAGTTCCAACCTTCTTATAAGCACTACTTAAAATACTAATTACCTCACTTTTTCAAACAGTAACTCATATATGTTATGAAATACCAAATTGGAAGGTTTATTTTTTGTGGAGCTGACCGTTTTATTCTGTAAAGCAAAATCTACATCCCACATCCACCAAAGCTCACCATCTTTTATTACTTGCTCGTTAACCTGATAATCAGAGTTTGAGCTTGTAGCATCTGTAATAATAGATATTCCTTTTGCAGACAAATCGCCATTGCTCAACTTAGTGCCAATCATAACCAAAGCAATTGTAACAGTTACATTATCAGGTAAACCAGCCTCTTCTCCCCTTTGTTTTGATTCTTGCCAAATTGTAAAGCGGCTATTATCTCCTGTGATATAACCTCCACTGCCCCATACATTAATTCCATTAACAGACTCATGGAAACTAATTTTCCCTGAGCTAGTTTGATTGTATAAAGAAAAAAGAGAATTTATATCTAAGCCGATAAGATTATTTATTGGCTCACCTGCTTTAATTACTCGCCCATCAGCATCATAATCGCCAGATAATACAGGAGGGTTATCTCCAAGATTAACCGAAACACCTGCTTTTTTTATTGCTTGGCTTACCGACGGGTTCTCTAAGTATTCTTCAGCAGATTGAAAATTATTTGTTTTTGCTTCTGATGTATCATCCTCGTCTTTACTACAACTCACTACAATCGCCAAACAGAAGATCAAATAAAATATTTTTTTCATAATTTCAAGGTTTAATTAGTTTAAGGTTAATAATTTTAAAATTTATGTTAATCTCATCCGTTATATATACTCACCAATAGTGATTCCACATACTCACACATAAGTATCTTTTTAAAAATGTGATCTATATCTCACAACAAACTACAGAATTGGAATAATTAAGGAATACAGATTTATAAACTCTCGTTTGTTGGAAGCTCTGCAATCGAACTAATATTCAACTTTTCAATAATTCTTCGCCTATGAGTGTCAATAGTATGTTTGCTAAGGTGTAATTCCTTTCCAATTTCTTTGCTGGTTTTGCCCTGAGTAGCCAGTTCAATTACCTCTTTTTCCCGGTTGCTAAGGCAACAACCTTGGGGAAGGTGAAACTTTTTTCGGCTTTCCTGAAAGCGAAAGAGGGCGTCTTTTAATTCGTCTATATTGATAGGTTTAAGGATATAGTCAAAAATACCTACACGAATGGCTTTAATAGCATATTGGTTGCAAGCAGTAATAAATATGAATTTAGGAAAGAATAAGTTTTTACGGATTTCCCGTACAACTTCAAAGCCCGACATTCGTGGCATTTCTACATCAATAAATACCAATTCTGTTTTTTGCTTTACTATTAAATCAATGGCTTTTCCCGGGTCGCAAATTTCACCAACAATTTCAACCTGATCAGTTAAGTGTAATATAAATTTCAATCTTTCAATTGAATTGATTTGAGCACCTAGCAGAAAGCATTTGATTTTCCCCATACTTATCTTCTTCTAAATTGAAAACAGGGCTGTCGGAATATTGCATTCCTACTTGCTAAAAGATTTATCGACATCCAACCCTTCAATTCCTACAAATGACATAATATTCTTTTTGATCTTTTAAAGAAATAAAAATTCAACACTACAACCATTACTCATCTTCGGTAATTAACATACTCACTAATGAGTAATTCAATGGAGGATTTTAAAATGATAAAACTGCCTGTTTACAAATTTTCTTTTATATTACCTCCCAAGCCAAACTCTAAACCAAGGCTAAGCCCTATTTTCTTTGATCCCCTTTAGTTATCAATACTCTCGTTAAAAAACAATAACAAACAAAACAGTATGTTTTTTCATAGATTAATTATTTCGGTTATTTTAATTTTTATTATCAGATGCAAAATATCCTCTTTTTTTAAGAGGAACAATAGTGAAAAATGACTATTTTACAGTCTATTAATCCATTTAAATCTGATTATGAGCAAACTTGAACAAAGTGTAAAAGCACATACGGCACATATTGCAGCAAATGCTATTCTACCAGAGGATATTGATTATAAGAATGCCGAGCGTCACATTCCCTTCTTTAAAATGATAGATTCTACAACTACCAGTATTGTTGTAGTAACGGATTATTATAAGCACAACTATTATTACTATTCAGAAAATCTTGACAAAGCTTTTGGTTTTCACAATAAGATATCTTTGATGGATCATAATTGGTTTAGAAGGCGGTTTCATCCCGAAGATCATATTATCAATCTGGCAGCGGTGAAAGCACTTGAATTTATAACACAACAACCCATTGAAGAACGCAAAAACTATAAATTTACATTTGAGTTCAGAGTTCTTAATGATGAAAATAAATATATCCGGCTAATTGTACAGAATTTTATACTTGAATTGGATAATAACGGTAAGGTTTGGATCGATATGAAACTATTCGATATATCGCCTATACAAGATATAAACAAGCCAGGAGTAGCTGTATTTAGTAATAAAATTACACGAGAGGTAATTTTTACGATGGAGGGACAAAAAGAAAGTTCTGAAAATATTTCTAACAGAGAAAAACAAGTATTGGGAATGATTGCAGAAGGATTAAGAAGTAAAGAAATTGCAGAACAGTTATTCATTAGTGTTAACACTGTTAACAATCACCGAAAAAACCTGATGGATAAATTAGGGGTTTCCAACTCATCAGAAGCAGTCAGTCTTGCCAAAAGTCTAGGTCTAATTTAATTTATGGAACTCGTAGAAAATTCCTTTTTCGTCATAATTTCAGCAAGGCTTTAAGTTTTAGGAACAATCCTTTACCGTATCTGAGTTTACTGCTCCTTTTCAATTGCTTGCTGCAGTCCCTCCCGGTAAGATGTTGCTATGGGAATCATTTTTGATGCAATGCACACCTGATTTCCTTCGATGTATTCAATCTTTTTTACATTGATGATGTAAGAACGATGTATTCTGAAAAAGCCTGAATTCCCTAGTTTGGATATGAAGTTTTTCAAAGTATCATGAATAATAATGTGCCGATCTGTTAACTGAACTTTCAGATAATCTCCATCGGACTCAATGTAATTAATTTCGGAAAGCTTTACAGGGTAGGTTTTCTTTCCCGACTTAAGCATAATCGTTTTTTCTGAATCGGACAGCTCTGAAGAAACAGCAATCTGTCTTTTTTTTATGGACAGAAATTTATTTACTGC
Organism: Labilibaculum sp.; assembly: GCA_016760525.1. Taxonomy (GTDB): domain Bacteria; phylum Bacteroidota; class Bacteroidia; order Bacteroidales; family Marinifilaceae; genus Labilibaculum. The sequence goes on along the minus strand of JAESUW010000162.1, from coordinate 886 downwards.
CTTTAAAAACCGATCGAACGAAAAGGGTTTTAGAAGGTAATCGAGAGCGTTCAGGTTAAAGCCCTCTACTGCATGTTCGGGGTAAGCTGTGGTGAAGATTACTTCGGGAACCTCATCTAAAGTTTTCAGCCAATCGATTCCATTCAGTATGGGCATATTGATGTCTAAAAAAATAAGGTCTATTCTTTCAGAATTTAATATTTGGTTGGCTTGCAGAGCATCTTTACAAATGCCTGCAATTTTTAATTCAGGGCAATTTTCGATATATGATTCAAGAATTTCCTGAGATAATGGTTCATCTTCAACAATAAGGCAATTGATCGTGTTTTCGGGGATATTATTCATTTTTGAGATTCAGGTTTAGTTGTACTTTAAATTGATCATGACTCAATGTAAGAGTCAATTCATGTTTGTTCTGATAATGAGAATTTAGACGTTTCTTTACATTCTCAATTCCAAAACCTCCTTCTTTATTTAATTTCGGAGAGAATTTTTCAGGAATACTATTTATTAAAACCATGCTTAGACTTTTTTCCTCAATGCAAATCTTCAAATCGATTAAATTAGAATTGGATTGATTTACTCCTCCGTGCTTAAAACTATTTTCGATAAAAGGAATCAGAAGAAAGGGAACAATTCTTTGGGATTCGATTTCCCCCTCTATGGAATAATGAATATGTGTATCGGAATGGCATCGTAACTTTTGAAGGTCCAGGTAATTTTTAATGTAGTTGATTTCCTTTTCCAAAAGCACCAATTTATCCTGCGTTTCGTAAATCATGTAACGCATCAGTTCCGATAATTTTAAAATATATTCTGGTGTTTCTTTGGCATTCTTGCGCGATAAAGCGTACAGCGAATTTAAATTATTGAATAAAAAATGAGG
>JAESUW010000063.1 GCA_016760525.1 Labilibaculum sp. | reverse complement strand
TCTAAACGATGGTATGTAAAGACTGTGCAGTACATCCAGAGCAATTAAATCCAATTTCACAGCACGATCCAATGGAACATACAGGGTGTCTGTTTTTTTTCCGTTTTCGTATTCGAATTGCCAGTTCCACATTCGTCCAACGCTCTTAATTGTAAAAGCATCATCAGGCACTTCTTTCATAGGCTTGTATCCCATCCATCCATAATAGAACATGACCATTACCAATATGGTTGGGATAACTGTCCACAGTATTTCAAGGGGAACACTTCCGTGGATTTGCGTTGCTTTCGGATTCCTTTCTTTTCGATAGCGAAATACGAAGTAAATCATCGTAGCTGTGATGGCGATCAGGAAAAAGAAAATGATTCCCAATATCACCTCGAAAGAGGTATCTACACCTTTCACAAAATTAGAAGCATAGGGTATTGCTTTAGAAGTCATAAGCTATCGGTATAAGTAGTCTAAGAATGTAATAAAAATAACACAGGCAAGCAGTAAAAATACGCTGGCTGCCATAATGCCATAGAACTTTTTATCGAACTTAAGGTGCATGAAAATCAGTAATACCAGAATAGATTTGATACTTGCCAGCAGTAAAGCTGCAGAAACAGTATAGGGACCTAAATTAATACTGGTTATGGCTACAGAAGCAAAGGTCATGAAAAGCAAAGCAATCAAAACGAATATATAGGTTTTGTATTTTACAATGTGGGTATGTTGTTCTTTTTCCATAACAGTACAATTAAGTGATTAGGTAGAATAAGGGGAAAAGGAAAATCCAGATAAGATCGACCAAATGCCAGTACAATCCACTATTTTCAAGGATTGTGAAATTGTCGTGTTGAACCTCATTTTTCACAACCAGTCTCATTACGTAGGCAATAAATGCCACACCAATAATAATGTGTAATGCGTGAAGTCCGGTCATGGCATAATACAAACCAAAAAATAAAATTTCGCCCTGGCTGGCTTCCATCAGTGTTGGACTTCCCGGATAAATTCCATGTGATATTTTCCCGCTCCATTCAAAATATTTATTCACCATAAATACAGCTGCTAATAAAATGGTAAGGCCCATTAATATCAAGGTGAGTTTTTTGTTTTTATACTGTATTGAACTAATAGACATGGCAATAGTCATACTACTTACAAGAAGAATTACGGTATTAACAGTTCCAGTAAAAGTATCTAACTCCTCGGCGGCCAAATGAAAGGCTTCAGGATTAATGTATCGATATACAGAATAGACGATAAACAGTCCGCCAAAAAGGAGTAGTTCAGTAAATATGAAGAGCCACATTCCTATTTTAGCACCTTCATCGTCTCGGTGTTCATCAATGTGTGCATAATTACTCATAGTCGTATGGCAGTTTGGTTACTATTGGAATTTCATCAAAATTCTCTAAAGTTGGAGGACTGGCTGTTGTCCATTCAAGTGTTTTTCCTTTCCATGGATCGGCTTCTGCAATTTCTCCTTTACGAGCCGAGCGAACCAAATTGGTGATGATGATTACCAAGCCGGAAATCATCAGCATGGCTCCAAATGAGGATACAATATTGGGTCCGTGAAATTCTTCAACATAGTCGTAATACCTGCGGGGCATTCCAATCATTCCTAAATAAAACATGGGAAGATAAAGGGTGTTAAAGCCTGTGAAGAAGACTGCTAAACCGATATTCGCCCATCCTTTATCGTACATTCTACCGAACATTTTAGGATACCAATAATGCAAAGCTCCAAAAAAGGCATATCCGGTACCACCGAAAACAATAAAGTGAAAGTGAGCAACCACGAAAGCGGTATCGTGCAAATGAACGTTGGCCGATAAAGCTCCAAGTACCATTCCGGATAATCCTCCAATCATGAAAACAAAAAGGAAGCAAAGTGCCCACAAGAAAGGCGTTTGAATATCGATGGATGCTTTGTGAAGAGTAGCCACCCAATTAAATATTTTAATGGCACTTGGTATGGCAACTAAAAATGTTAGAATCGAAAAAGTATACAATGCTGTTCCACTCATTCCTGATGTAAACATGTGATGTCCCCATACAAAGTAACCTACAAATGCAATGGCAAGAGTTGATACTACAATTGCTTTGTAACCGAAAATAGTTTTTCGGGCGAATGTTGGTATAATTTCAGAAATTACGCCCATAGCTGGTAATATCATGATGTAAACGGCAGGGTGGGAGTAAATCCAGAATAAATGCTGATATAAGATAGGATCGCCACCTAAAGCAGGATCGAAAAAACCGATTTGCATGGTGCGTTCCAATACAATCATTAATAAAGTAACACCCACAATTGGGGTGGCCAGTACCTGAATCCAGCTAGTGCTGTATAATGCCCATGGGAACAGAGGCATTTTCATCCACGTCATTCCGGGAGCTCTCATTCTGTGTATGGTTACTATAAAGTTGATTCCTGTGGCAATAGATGAGAAACCTAATATAAAGGCTCCGGTTACAGCGGGTAACATATTTGTTCCGGTTCTAAAACTGTAGGGCGCATAAAATGTCCATCCGGTATCTGGAGGGCCATCACCAAAGAACTGAGACGAAAGAGCAACCGCAGCACCTAAAATATAAATCCACCATGATAAAAGGTTGAGCTTAGGAAAAGCCACATCTTTTGCCCCAATCATTAAAGGCAGAAAGAAATTTCCAAACACAGCAGGTAAGCCGGGAACTACAATTAAAAAAATCATGGTTATCCCGTGAAGGGTGAAAAAGCTGTTGTATGTTTGGGCATCCATAATGGTTTTACCTGGCGCAATAAGCTCTATTTTCATTAACAGCCCCAGAATAGCGGCCACACTAAAAAGCACCAGCATACTGTATAAATACAACAAACCAATTCGTTTGTGATCTGTTGAGAAAATCCATGCAAATATACCTTTGTATCGTCCCTTATATTCAAGGTAATTTGGTTCATGGTTTTGAATTACGGTATCAGACATATGTATAGTGTTAATTTTTATCTTATTTTACAACCACAGATTTCACGGATTTTCACAAATAACCTTATCCCACTAAAGGATAAAACGTTTGTATTGCAAACTATTAGTCCCAAAATTTATTAGTAGTCCAATTCTTTTCTTTGTAGCCTTCAGATAGTTTAGTATTTGAGCGGCGTGGATATCTTCTAGAGTTTTTACAGCTTTTAATTCTATAATAATTTCATCAAAACATAAAAAATCGGCAAAATAATATTTGCTTAATAAATTTCCTTTGTAGGAAATATCTATTTGGGATTCTCTTATATAAGGAATTGAATTTGATCGCAATTCTAATTCAAGAGCTTCTTGATAAACTGCTTCTAAAAAACCACATCCTAGTTCAGAATGAACCGTCATGCAAGAGCCTGTTACCTTGAAACATTCATCTTTAAATAGAAAATTTTCTTTAGGCATTATGTTTTAATTTTAATATTTGTGTTAATCTGAGGAATTTGTGGCTTACTAATATTGTTTCTTTCTCGGTTTCTTAAATACTAACAACAGAAAAACAATGAGTCCCATAACTAAAATGATGCTTCCTGTTACTTTGGTGACATTTAAAACGTAGGTTTGTCCTACCGGATCGTAGGAATAACAATATTGAAGTATTTTGTTGATGGTTGGTCCTGTCTGACCTTTAGAAGCTTCTATTATAGCTAGCTTAAACTCAAATGGCAAAAAGTAGGTTCCGTTTAAATAACGGGTAATTTTTCCATCGGGACTGGTAATAATAACCGTAGCCGCATGAGTGAATTCATTACCAGCCTTTTTATACCTAAAGCCCATTGCTTTTGTTGCTTTGGCGATATTAAGACTATCGCCCGTATAAAACTTCCAACCCTCTTGTGTGTTTTTACCTTTGATTAAGGACTTGTAGTTGTTTTTCTTTTTAACTGCAAGATCATAAGTTTCCGTAGGATCGAAACTAATTGTGATGACTTGATAGTCTTCAGCAATATTCAAATCACTTTTTTGGATAACATCTGCCAAACCATCCATAAGTGGACTGCAAATGCCCGGGCAACGGAAGTAAACAAATACAATTGCGGTAGGTTTATCAATTTGATCTTTTAAAAAGATCAATTCACCAGCTTCGTTGGTTAGCTGTATGTCCTGAGGAATGGTATCATCAAGATGTTCTATTATACCAACTTCCATGTCGTAATACAAATCTTTGGCATCCTGGCTAAATGATTTAGAAGTAATAACGATTAGTAGAAAACAAACAATAAATTTTAGTTTCATAAGTAATCCTCCATAGTTTTAGGGTTAAGGAGAGAAATGGGGTAATTATCGTGGTAATCATTACTCTGATCTATATAAATATATAAAAATATTTGATTGGTTCTTATGGTTAATTGGCTTTTTTTACGGTAGTTAGCTATTTAGACTGCCGAATAATTTTGATAATCCGCTGTGTGTTTGCTATTTTTACTGGATCTAAAAAAGAATAAGGAGCATGAATAAACTGAACGTAATATTTCTGATTGTTGCAATTTTTGTGATTTCTTGTGGAGAATCCAAAAAGAAAACTTCGAAGAAAGAAGTTGTGAGCACTAAGATATTGATGAATGATATGGAAAAAGGAGCACAATTGTACCGAAGCAAGTGCATGAATTGTCATATGACTAAAGGAGGTGGTATTGAAAAAGTTTTTCCTCCTCTGGCTAATTCTGATTACCTCAAAAAAAATACGGAAGATGCAATGAAAATGGTAAAGTTCGGAAGTAACAAACCCATTAAAGTAAATGGCATAAAGTACAATGGTTTAATGCCTGCATCAGGTTTAACCGATAAGGAATTGGTCGTTGTTTTTAATTATATTCTGAATTCATGGGGAAATGATTACGGACAGGTTTCTTTGGAACAGGTTGAGGCTGTAAAAAGATAAAAAAGCTTTTGGCTATGGTATTGGAGTGATGCCTCGGGAATTGTTATACCCTTTTTAATAATTAGTGAGCCATAGCGAACGAAATAGTTAAGGTCTAATGCCGAGGAATAAATAGGAAGCTATGATGAGCGGAGCAAGTTACAGCCCACTAATTTATCCAATCGGTATTATTCCATAAACCAAAAGCTGGTTAAATTTTAATGTACATTCGATTTTACACGATAATATTCTTTACGGAGTCGTTTTACACTTAAAACTTTAATAATTTCCTCACCAGTTGTTTCACTAATTTTTTTAACGGCAACTTTACTTTTTTTCTGATGATCTGGATAATGGCAGGATTTGTATTTTTTACCACTATTGCAGAAGCATTTGTCATTTCGTTCAATTCTCACATAGTAAAAGGAATCTTCTTCTGTCGTGTTGAAAAAAGTCAACAAATTGTTAAGTATTTTCTTCATCGTAATAGAATATCTAAAAGGTTAAACTTAGGTGTCCTTTAATTTACAAGATATTCTGATTGGAAACAATAAAAATAAATTCTCGTGCGAACTATTTTGGAAAGATCTAAAAACGTCTGGTTACAAAATTCTATTACGATGAAAAATAACTTGCTGAGATTAATAGAATCATTATGTTGTGGGTGTAATTTTGGATTGTAATTTTTATAATTGTAATAATAAGTTAAGTGGATAGTTTCGTGTGCTAATTATGGCTTCCTGTAAATCGCAGGTAGAAAGCTTTTTGTGTTTGGGTATTGGTATGGAGCAGTTAATTGTTATAATTAATTATGAGGCTTTGATTTTGTTAGCTTGATTAAATAGTATAACTTCGTTTTTGTTAATTAAATAAAATAAAATAAATGAAGAAATTAATTTTGATTCTGGCATTAGCCTTAGCCGTTGTAGCTCCTTCGCAAGCACAAAAACTAGGTAAATTCGGTAGTTTGACTGAAAAGAAAATTGGACCAAAAACAATTAAAGTGCCTTACACAGATGTTGTTTCATATTTGGGGTATGCCGCTAAAGATACTGAAGATGAAGTTATTGATGGTAAGAAGTTTTACTTTATCTATTTATGGATTCCTGCAGTAGCTCCTGAACTAGGTGTTCGAATGATGTCTCCAGTAGGGAAAGCGAAAATTAAAGGTGCGGTTCAATCGGAGGATTATACTGCGAATGCTGAATCGGAAGACTATTTTGATACTTATATCACTTTGGAACGTTCTGATATTGTGAGTGCTGATAAAATTTCTACTGACGGAGTAAAAAGTGCAAAATGGTTCTCATTGGCAAAAAATGATGATAGCAGCGAAATGCCAAAAACACCAAGAGGAACAAAATACAATTCATTGTTAAGATATAAGAGTGAAGTTGGTAATCCTTTGAAAGCTTTAACTGTAGGATTGTATAGAATTGGTTTTACCACTTATAAAACAGGAGAAGTAAAAGGTACTTTTTTAGCAGAAGTTGGAGTTCCAGTGAAAATCCCTGGAATTGTAATGGCTAAAACAATTGAAGAGTTGAAAGCTCAAATCAAATAAATATTCTTTAAAATCAGATTCTGTTTTTTGAAACTTGTAAAGAGGCTATATTCTAAATGGATGCAGCCTTTTTTTCTGTTGAAATTTGGAAGAATAGGAAAATAGTAATTGTTTTATTCATAGTTCACTCTATAAATAAGCTAGCGAATGATTTTAATGACAACAATCTGGTTTAGGATTGCTTACATCCACTTGCTCGTTTGGTACTGTCATTGCCTTTTCGGGAGGACTCAAGAAAGGAATTCCTAAACTCAATCCGCGAAGTACGAACAGAAGACCAATAAATACAATGGCATAAGGAATCAATCGGGTGATTTTTTTTCGCAATTCAAGAGTTATTAAGTTTCCGATGAGGGAAATTGCTAACATCATAGGAAGAGTTCCTAAGCCGAAAATGAACATGAAAAGTCCACCGCCAACAGACGATCCTGTAGCAATTGCTGCTGCTATAGCAACGTAAACCAATCCGCAGGGAAGCAATCCGTTTAATAATCCGATTAAAAAAAGAGAAGCATAACTGCGTTGAGTAAATAGTTTTCCCAATGAAAGTTTTACTTTACCAACAAAGGAGAACAAACCTTTTTCAGCATTAAAACGATTCTTATAAAGAGAAGGTGTGATTACTGATAAAATCATGATAGCTCCCATAATTACAGAAATCCATTGCTGAAATCCACTCATAACCAAGCCTCGTCCTAATAAACCAAATATGGCTCCCATTACGGCATAAGTTATTGCTCTTCCAATGTTGTAAATTACACCACCTGAAATTCTTGCCAGCCAAGAAGTTGTTTTTAAAGGAATTGCCAATGCAATAGGACCGCACATTCCCACACAATGGAAACTGCCAATAAGTCCTAATGTTAATGCCGATAGATATACCATGTTTTTATTTTTTGATTTAACCACAAAGTGCACTAAGTATTTTCACGAAGGACACTAAGTTTTAAAATATTACTCTTTTAATGCCATATTTAAGTGATTTAACATTGAAATTAACCAATAAACCAAGTTTACATTTCGACAGTTTCATATAGGTTAAGATCTGTGCCAGATGCGTATCGTTTAAAGTTTCTATTGCTTTAATTTCTACTATGATTGAATCTTCTACCAGTAAATCTATTCTATAACCACTTTTCAATCGAACCTCTTTATAAACTAAAGGAAGAGTTTTTTGTTTTTCTACTTTGAGACCTGCTTGACACAACTCGAAGTATAAACACTCCTCATAGGCATTCTCAAGTAGCCCTGGACCTAGAATCGTATGAACCATAAAAGAGCAATTAAGCACTTTTTTATAAATTGTTTCTATTGTTGTTGCTGTGGTACTTTGTGTCATACTTAGAGTTCTATGTGGTAAAAAGGAATGTCATTATTTATTCAAGTAAATAGCTTCTTCTTCTTCTTCTTTACAATATTTTTTGTTGTTATGTTCTTAATCTATTTTGTTAACCACAAAGTGCATTAAGTATTTTCACGAAGGACACTAAGTTTAAAGTATTTAAATTTTTCTTGAAATTTACTTCACTGCTTTTCATTTCCTTTGAGATCTTCATTTTTTTCTTGGTGTTACTTCGTGTTATCCTTTGTGCTCTTTGAGGTTAAACACCTATTTATTCAGGTAAACAGCCTCTTCTTTATAATATCCAATATTGTTGTGTTCCCAATCTATTTTAATCGTGTACATTCCTTTTAATAACTGATCGGTACTTACTTCTTGAAAACCATTTTCATCAATTTTAATTGCATATTTTACATCATATTCATAATCTGCCGGACGATAAAACATGATTTCACCTTTTACCTGATTGCGCATATTAGCTGGAAATTGAATTTGAAGCGTTCCATTTTTTTGGGTAATCTGGATGTTGTCCTTCAATTCTTTTGCATTCTTTAGTTTATCAATTTGGCCCTGATATACCACTTCTTTAGGATAGTAGTCTTTCGACACCAAATTGATTTTCTGTGTCGTGCTAAATCCAACAAAAGCAAGAACCCCGACAACATATATCGAAGCTCCTATTCCTAGCTTTGTCCCCCAACTTATCTTTTTCATCTTTTTTTTTTTACATTATCCTTTATTCGGCTCTAGTTAAAAATAGCGTAGTTATTTGTCAATGTGTTTTTCACTCTTTCCCCTTCGGGTCCGCGAAAGCTTTCGGGATTCCCAGCAAGGGAAAGATACTTTGAATGGACTTTTTAACAAAAACTTTGGCATTATACCTCAATTATTTTTTGGCTGTAACAGTCCAAATGTTTAAATAAAAGGTATAAAATGCCAATAACTGCAATCAGTAACTAAAAACATTACTATGCTAAACTACAGTCCTTTTTCCCTTTCCCTTTACTTTTACCTTTGTCCTTTTTTCCTTATTTCTTTTTACTTTTTACTTTGTCCTTATTTCTTTTTTACTTTATCCTTTTTTCTTAGTTTGGTCCAACAAAAGATAGCTTAACTTCTTCTATTAATTGTTCATCGGCATACACGCCAATGGTAATTGGAATATTATCGCTTGTAATTTCTTTTTGCGGTAAAATTGCAAAGAACACACCTTCTCTTATCGAACTTGCTTTTGCTTTTAATTCCTCTCCAATCACTTTTATTTCACCTTCGTGATTCAAAATTTTAAAATGAACGGGAACCTCGGCTGCAGTTTTGTTAACGATTTTAAAATTATACATATTACTGATTCCTCCTTCTTGTGGTTGATACATCAAGCCCGGAGTTCTTAAAATGATGGCTTCCAAATCGCTTCTCGATGCAAATAGTGCAGCCACAATTCCCAATAGAATACACAGAACTACAGTATAAGCAATTTTACGGGCAGGCCATTTTGGTTTTCTGCCTTCGTCGATATTTTTTTCAGAATCGAATCGAATTAAACCTTTTGGCTTACCAATCCATTCCATAACAGAATTACATTCATCGATACAAGCTGTACAGTTAATACATTCCAGTTGAGTACCATCACGAACATCAATTCCAGTTGGACAAACATCAACACACTGATAGCAGTCAATACAATCTCCTTTTCCATCAATAGCCCGATCTTCACCCGCTTCAAGCGGAGCTCTTTCTTCACCTCTTTTGTAGTCGTAAGCAACAACAATCGAATTAGAATCTAAAAGTACACCTTGTAGTCGTCCGTAAGGACATATCATAGTACAAACCTGTTCGCGTAACTTGGTGAAAACAAAGAACATTACACTGGAAAATAAAACAGATACAGTAAATCCAACACTATGCTCTGATATTGGGGCTCTCATTATTTCGAGCAACAGATCAATTCCAATAATATAAGATAAAAAGGCATTGGTTATCGAAAAACAGATTGCATAAAATAGTATTAGTTTCAGACTTTTTTTCCAAAACTTTTCGAAATTCATCGACTGAGAATGTAACTTACGTTGTTGGCTTGTATTTCCTTCAATTAAGTACTCAATTTTTCTGAATATAAATTCTAAAAATACGGTTTGAGGACAAGCCCAACCACACCAAATACGCCCGTAACTAACCGTAAACAGTACCACAAATACAAAAAGAGTAATCATGGAATACAAAAAGAGATGAAAATCTTGTGGCCAGAATTGAATTCCAAATAAAATGAATTTTCGTTCGAGAATATTCAACAACAAAAATGGCTCACCATTTAGCTTCACAAATGGAATTGCAAAGAGCAGAAACAGTAAGGTATAGCTAACGATATTCCGATAGTTATATAATTTACCTTTTGGTTTTTGAGCATATATCCATCTACGATTTCCTGACTCACCTAAAGTAGCAAGTTGGTCACGATAGCCAGTATATGGATTTTTAGGAGCCATGTTTTTTAATTTAACCACAAAGAAAGCTCAAAGGTATTTTACAAAGAACACGAAGTGTTTTTGGTAAAATTAGACCTTGTAAATGAACTCGCCAGAGTTTGTTAGTTTAGTTTTTTACAATATAAATAAGAACTGAAGTAACACATTGGTTTAATAATCCTTTGTGCAGCTTTGTGTTGTACTTTGTTGACTTTTGTGATTAATTTTTTATTCTGCCAATTCACCTTGAGCCTCTCTTCCGTTTGCCGGATTTGTTCCCACAAGGCTCATTGTATAGCTAGAGACCTGAAGCATCTGTTCCGGCGATAATTGATTTTGCCACGCTAACATACCTTTCATAGGTTTACCTATTTTAATGATTTGATAAACATCTTTAAGACTGCCACCATTCAACCAATATTTATCGGTAAGATTGGGACCAATTGCATTCCCTTCTCCCAGCATACCATGACAAGCAATACAATTTTTGTCGTAAATGGCTTTTCCTTTACTCAGGCTTGAGGCATCAGTTAATAGAACTAATGCATTTTCGTCGAATGCTGTTTTTGGTTTATTAGCCTCTGCAAGAGCCATTTCTTTATTGTATTCATCAATTTGTAAATCGCCACCAAAAACATGATAACGGAACATATAAATTGCTGAAAAAACAATCGTGATATAGAACAGATAACGCCACCATGTTGGCATTGGGTTATTTAACTCCCTTATTCCATCATAATCGTGATCACTGATTAGATGTTCATTTTCCTCAAAGAATTTATCTTTTTTCTCCATTTTATCTTGATTTTAGCCAATTATTCTGTTGTATCTGATGATGTTGTTGATGTAGTGGTTTCATCTTCGTCGAGGGCATAACTTTCCATTTTGGTAAAGAATTGCTTGTTGCTTTTTTTGAAAGTCCACCAAAGCATTCCTGCAAAAAACGAGAAGAAAATAAGTAGAGAAATGCTTGGGAAAAAACCAACATCTGCAATACCTTGTAAGTAATGACTAACTATTTTCATATTTATTAGTTTTTAGATGAGAGATAGGAGAAGTAAGATAAAATTACCGGGAAAGTATTTTTCTTACTTCTCATACCTAATGTCATATCTATTTTTGTACTGAAATATCTCGACCCAAACGTTGCAGGTAGGCAATAACAGCAAGTATTTCCTTGTCGCTGGCAACTTCAACACCCGAATTTTTAAGATCGGCAGCAATTTCTTCTGCCTGTTTCTGTAAATCATCATTTGCAAGCTGATCATATCCTTCCGGATATGGCACACCTAATGTGGTCATTGCCCGAATTTTAGCTGCTGTTAATGAAGTATCCAATTTATCTTTTATTAGCCAAGGATATGCCGGCATAATAGATTGAGCATTCATTTTCTGAGGATTCAACATGTGGTTATAGTGCCAAATATTGGTTTTGTACATTTTTCCTCCGGGAACTCCAGTACGAGCCAAGTCGGGACCAGTACGTTTCGATCCCCATAAATGCGGATGATTGTAAACCGATTCTCCTGCTTTGGAATACTCACCATATCGCTCGGTTTCCGAACGGAATGGACGTATCATTTGGCTGTGACAAGTATTACAACCTTCTCGGATATAAATGTCTCGTCCCTGTAACTCTAAAGGAGTGTATGGTTTAACACTTTCGATAGTAGGAATATTTGATTTAATCAGATATGTTGGTACTATTTCAAAAGCACCACCAATTAAGATTGCTACAGTTGCTAAAAGCATAAACTGAATAGGTTTTCTTTCTAACCAACGGTGTAAACCTTCGTTCTTATTACGTTTCGTATCGGTAACAATTGCAGGAGCCGAAGCTTCTTCATTGTCTAAACATTTACCCGAAGCGGCGGTTTTTAATAGGTTATATACCATTAATATTAGTCCGGAGAAATAAAGAAGTCCTCCAAAAACTCTGGCATGATACATTGGTAAAATCTGTGTGAGCGTTTCTAAGAAGTTAGGATATGCCAACAATCCGTCAGGAGTAAATTCTTTCCACATTAAGGTTTGAACAATGGCTCCCCAATATAATGGCAGCGCATAAAAGATCATACCTAAAGTGCCAAGCCAGAAGTGTGCATTGGCTAATTTTTCAGAATACAATTTTGTATTCCACATTTTAGGGAACAGGTAATAAAGCATTCCGAAAGTAAGGAATCCGTTCCAGCCCATTGCTCCAATATGAACGTGAGCAATTGTCCAGTCGGTATAGTGAGTTAAGGCATTTACCCATTTCAGAGCCATCATAGGACCTTCGAAGGTCGACATTCCGTAACAGGTTACGGCAACCACCATAAATTTCAAGGTTGCACTATCGCGAACTTTATCCCAGGCACCACGAAGCGTAAGTAATCCATTGAACATTCCACCCCAAGAAGGAGCAAGTAACATAATTGAGAAAACAACACCTAATGATTGTGCCCAATCGGGTAAAGCAGTGTAGAGTAAGTGATGAGGACCAGCCCAGATATATAGGAATACTAACGCCCAGAAGTGAATGATTGATAAGCGATATGAATATATCGGACGATTGGCCGCTTTGGGTAAGAAATAGTACATCAATCCTAAATATGGAGTCGTTAGAAAGAATGCTACGGCATTGTGGCCATACCACCATTGTACCAATGCATCTTGAACACCGGCATAAACAGGATAAGATTGTATCCAGCTATAGGGTAAGGCAATTGAATTACCGATGTGAAGAACGGCAACCGTAACAAATGTGGCTATGTAAAACCAAATTGCAACATAAAGATGATCGGTTCTTCTCCTTAGAATTGTTCCAAACATGTTCCAACCAAACACAACCCAAATTATAGTTAGGAAAATATCAATTGGCCATTCCAATTCAGCGTACTCTTTACTTGTTGTGATTCCTAAGACAAAAGTTATCGCTGCTGAAACTATTATAGCTTGCCAACCCCAAAAATGAATCCAACTAAGTCTGTCATTAAACATTCTGGCTTTAAGCAAGCGTTGAAGTGAATAATAAACTGCAGTAAAGATTCCATTACCAACAAATGCGAAAATTACAGCATTGGTATGAACTGGACGAATTCTACCAAAAGAGGTATAAGCCAAGTTGAAATTAAAAAACGGGAATGCCAATTGTAGTGCAGCTAAAAGYCCTGCCAACATTCCAACTACTCCCCAAAGAATGGTTGCGTAGGCGAAAAATTTCACAATTTTGTTATCGTACGAAAAATGTTGTGTTTCCATTAAATTAAGATTTATGGTTTTTCTTAGTTGTTTCCTTTTTTATTTGTTGTTCTTTTTCTTTTTTTTGAGCTTCCTTTTCCTGATCGTCGAATAGAATTCGAACAGCTGGGGAATAGGAATCATCATATTGTCCCTTTTTTACGGCCCAAAGGAATCCGATAAGAAATCCTCCGGCAACAAGCATACTAACCCCAATTAAAACGAACAATACACTCATTTACTTTTAATTTAGTTGAACCGATTTTTTTAAAGGATTAACTTTTTTAGTTAAAGTCTTTATCGATTCGTTTACTGATATATGATTAACTTCTTTCAATTTTGCAATGTAATTGGTTGTAAAGGTTGCAAATGCCACTACCGAAATGGAACTGATAGGCATAAGCAAGGCAGCAACAATAGGAGATAATATTCCTTGCACTGCGAAAAATAATCCAAACAAATTATAAAGAAAAGAGAGTGCGAAACTTAGTTTTACAACCAAAACACTTTTTTCTGATATTTTCAGGAAATACTTTAAATATTGAAATTTTGAAGCTTCCAGTATGGCATCGCAGGCAGGTGAAAAGTGGTAAATATCATCAGCGATAGAAATCCCTACATCACTGGCTTTTAACGCTCCAGCATCATTTAAACCATCACCAATCATCAGAACTTGTTTCTTTTCTTTCTTTAAATTGTTTATGTATTCCAATTTATCATTTGGTGATTGATTAAATCGAATGATTGATTTGGCAGGGAATATCTGTTTTAGATTTTCCATTTCCGAATCGTTATCTCCTGAAAGTACGTGCAAATCAAACTTAGCAGCTAATCCATTTATTAATTCCGATAAGCCTGTTCTGTACTGATTACTCAAGATGAAATGTCCTTTTATTTTTCCATCTACCGAAAGGTAAACTTCTGTATTTAGGGAGCTGGTTTCAGTTTTACCTTCATGAATAAATTTTGCCGAACCCAGCTTAATTTCCCGACCGTTTACAGTGCCCGAAATTCCCATCGAAGGCAGTTCTTTGTAATCGGCTACGGTTTCCGAAATAATATTTTTGTAATGTTCATATAAAATAGAGCTTAGAATATGAGTCGAATGTCTTGTTAGCGATTTTACTGCAATTCTGTCATCATCAGTTAATGCTTCACCATTAAAATTAATTGTAACCTCGTCAGCCTGTGTTATTGTTCCTGTTTTGTCAAAAACAATAGTTGTGATTGAATTAAATTTTTCAACTACATCAGAGCTTTTTAGATAGATTCCCATTCTTCCCATTAATCGCATTGTGTTTCCCAATGCAAAAGGAGCTGACAGCGCCAAGGCACAAGGACAAGCAACAATAAGAACCGATGTAAAAGCAAAAACAGCTTTGGTTGAATCATTCAACAACCAATATATTCCTGCAAACAGCCCAATTGCAATAATTACAAGGGTAAAATATTTGCTGATCTGATCGATTAATGAGTTTAGCCTGGTACTTGAAGGTTCTTCACCTTCAAATTGATTCCACAATTGAGTCAGTCGACTTTGAATTACATCTTTTTCAATCGTCAGTTCAATGGCACTTCCCATTTGCTTACCACCAGCAAAAATATGATCTCCACTTTCTTTAAATACAGGTTTTGATTCGCCGGTTACGAAACTATAGTCAATTTGAGCTTCTCCCTTAATTAAAACACTATCAGCAGGAATTAATTCCTGATTTCGGATTAAAATAATATCACCTTTCTGTAGTTTCTCAATAGGAGTACTTATCTCAAGGCCACTTTCCATTTTACTTACAGCAACCGGAAAGTAGGAACGATAATCCCGTTCGAAGGAAAGAGCTTGATAGGTTCGGCTTTGATACCATTTTCCAATTAAAAGAAAGAAGATTAATCCGGTAAGAGAATCCATGTAGCCAGAACCGGTACTTGTAAAAATCTCAATGCTGCTTTGAATAAAAAGCATGAGGATTCCCATCGAAATAGGAACATCAATATTTATGAATTTATGCTTTAACGCTTTGATTGCAGATTTGAGGTAATCGCTTCCGCTGTAAAAGAAAACAGGCAATACGAGAATGAAATTCATCATGCCAAAGAATTCCTTAAAATGCGTTTCCAAATATTCATGTCCTGGTACGTATTCCGGTAAACTTAGCAACATGATGTTTCCAAAGCAAAATCCGGCAATGCCAATTTTATAAAGAAGCTTTTTGTTTACATCTTCATTTTGTTTTTCCTGAAGTTTATCTAATGTGATTTCAGGAACATAATGAATTGAAGATAGCAGTTCAGCCAACTCCCGAATGGATATTTCATCAGAATTAAAAGTAATGGCAACGTCCTTTTTAACGAAATTAACCATTGATTTAATCACTCCCTTATTTAAAATACTTAGATGTTCCAGCAACCAAATACAAGAACTGCAATGTATGCTTGGGATGTAAAAACTTAGTTTTCGAATGTTTCCTTCAGAGAATTCATAAAGTTGCTCAGCAATCTCATTATCATCTAAAAAGGCGAATTTCTTTTTGTATTTACCTGCGTCAATTTTAATTCCAGGATTGGATTCAAAATTGTAGTACGTACAAAGTTCATTTTCGTGCAAAATTTGATATACAGTAGAACAACCATTGCAGCAAAATGGCTTATCATCCCAAATTACAGGATGTGAACCACAGTCATCGCCACAGTGTACACATATGTATTTTTTTGTTTCTTCCTGCATTTTTACCAACTTGTAGGACCTTACAGTCTTAGATTACGAAATATGAATAATAATTCAAGTCTTATTTACATTGTAGCCGGAATAACCGCTCTTCACTTTCTTTTTGGAATTGGATACCTGTTGTATAAATTAGGCAGTTCATCAAAAAAGAAAAAAGAGGACGATTCCGGGTAATTTCTATTCTTCCGTTTTTGCTAGTTTAGGCAATTTAATTAGTTGAAATAGAACCAAAAAGATAATACTCCAAATACTTAAAACACCTCCAACATAACTTACAATGATCCAAATAGGAGCATTTGCTCTGGTTCCCCACATAGCGCGTTCGTCAAGCGGGTTTTCCGGATCAGTTGGAACACCTAATGTTGCGATACGATCAACGGTAATTTCACCGTAATATGCATCATCAGTTACTTTTACCAGTAGGTTAACGTGTCCTTCACGATCACCAGGTAAATCGGATGGAAAAGGTATTTCAATCATACCTTGTTCGTTTGTGTAAGCATCATTACCCGAAATATCGAGATAACCAAAGCTTCGTTTAACTTTAAAGCTAAGTTCAATTCCTTGCAAAGCTACTCTGGCACCTTTTTTAGTAACTCCGGTAAGGTTCGCTGAAACGCTTTTGGTTTCTTTGTTGATATCTAAAAGAAGTTTTACGTCACTAACTTCAGGATTCTTTACCTCAGCAATTTTTTTGCTTACTTTTTTATTTTTGTCGAATGAGCGCAGATAGGTTATAACCATCCATTTGCTCTCGTCATTAAGTGTTTTTTTAAAGGTAGGCATCGCACCGTTTCCTTTGTTCACCTTATAGTAAATTTCTCCGTCGGTCTGCATTAAAAATGCCTGCGATCCTAAATCGGAAGGTGCAACCGGTTGAAGAGGTAACATATTCCTCATAGTAGCATCTCCATGACAAGACTTACAATTGATATTGTAAATCTTTTTACCTGAACTTATATTTTTTGTGCTGGTATCGTAAGGATTTTGTTTCTTTTTTGACAAGTTTGGAACACTCCAGCTTTGTGCGCTAACTACCGATACTGATAACGTGAAAATCAGAAACAGGCTTGCAGTTATTTTGATAATGTTTTTCATTGTTCTCATTTTTAAGCTTCAATTTTGTAATCAATTCCCTCGTTGTCCGCAGTTTCACATATTGGAATAATTGGGAAAATTTTAGCTAAGACAGTAATGATAAGGAGTGCTAAAGCAAAACTTAAAACTGTCACTGAAATTTCAATTGCAGAAGGGTAATAGTGTACAAAATTTTCAGGTACATTCTGAATTGGAAGGTGAGGGTGAAGCATGGTTGGTATCACAATCACATATCGTTTAATCCATGCCGCGGCTATAATAAAAAGAGAAATGATCATTATAGGTAGTGGCTTTCTGAATTTTTTGGTAACCAAAAGCATAATTGGAATGACATTTCCGAATAATTGCGACGACCAAAACATGATTGCCCAATTCCCTGTAAATAACTCCTTTAAATGGATATCATCACCGGTTTTCATCTTGTATCCGGGAACTAAAAATTCATTTAGGTTAAAGTACAGATATACCAAACAAACAGCCACCATTAGCTTCCCCATTTTATCGAATTGTACATCGGTGATGTAATCCTGAAGTTTATAACTAACGCGGAAAAAATACATGGCAACAATTAAAGCGGCCGAACCGGCAACAAATGCTCCTGCAACGAAATAGGGCCCAAAAATAGTAGTATCCCAACCATTACGTAAAGTAGCAGCGAACAACCACGATGTTACTGTGTGAATTGCTAAGCCTACAGGAACAATAAGAACCATTAATGTTCTAATCATTTTGTGTAAATGCTTGTGTTGACTGGGTGTATTGATGTAACCAAATGATAGAATATTATAAAGCTTTTTCAGAACAGGAGAAGTTTTCTTTAATTCATTTTTACAGATTGCCAAATCGGGAATCATTGGTAAAATCAGCAATAGAAGACTGATTACAAGGTAAGTCGTAATTACTGTAACATCCCAAAGAATTGGAGATTGAAAGCGACCATGAATTAGTACGTTTAAAACTCTGTCGGGACGTCCCATATCCAATACAATTACTAAACCAGCCACCGCAACAAATGCAACGGCTATTATTTCAGCAATTCTTGATATTGGAGTAATCCAATTTATTCGGAGCAAGCCAAGAATAGAGGAAATTAACATTCCAACTAAACTTACCGCTACGAAAAATACGAAGTTGGCAATGTACAGTCCCCAGGATACGTAATCACGCATGCCGGTAACTCCTAATCCATCGCGTAATTGCACGTAATAGGCCCAGGCACATACGCCAATCACCGTAATTAGAAAAACAATCCAAAGCTCTAATCCTTTGTGGTTTTGCATTGGACGCAGAATGTCTTCTTTTATCTTTTCAAACGAAAGAGTTGTTTCTTTCTGTTCTGGTAAGTCATTCATAAGATTAAATTATTTAGGGCAAATAGAATCTGTTTATTATTTTTTTTATTGATAATGAAAACATTGTTTCTAATGAAGATTTTCTTCGTTTAGAAGATCACCATTAAACTCAAAAGCTCTGTTTTTAGGAGGCAGGTAGTAAACTCTTGGTTTGGTTCCCAGTTCTTCCATTAGTGTATAACCCGCATTTTCTTTGATCAACTTTGTGAAGCGAACTGTTTCTCCGGAAGTTCCGTTGGTAACAGCATCTTCATTTCTATCACCAAAATAGTAAACACCATTCGGACAAGATGAAACACAAGAAGGAAGTTTGTCTTCGCGAAGTCTGTCAGCACTAAATAAACATTTGCTTACAGTACCTTTCTTTTGAGGAACGTTTGATTCAATGTTATAGGTAAGGTTCTTATATTTTTCAGCATCCTTAGGTTCTGTCCATTGAAAAATACGTGCTGAGTAGGGGCAGGCAGCAATACAGAACCTGCAACCAATACATCTTTCATTATCAATCAAAACAATTCCATCCTGACGCTTAAATGTAGCATCTACCGGGCAAACCTTGGTGCAAGGAGGATTATCGCAATGTTGACATGGTTTTGGCATGAAATAAGGGGCAGTATGTTCCGCATCCTGCATTTGAAGAACATTAATGTGGTGTTGATCGGTTCTTAGCTGATGATGGTTTTGACATGCATCCATACATTTTCTTGCATTTCGACATTTGCTAAGGTCGATAACCATTACGAAAGATTTTCCAGCGATACCTTCACGACCTCTTTTTTGCAATTCAGTAAGAGGTTCACTTACTGTTGGGCGTAATTGATTTTTATCAACTTTAACCAGTTGTCCATCTTGTGTTAATAGATTTACAGTTTCTCCAGGTTCCTGAGCAGCTGCTTTTGCAGCACCAAGAAGAGAAAATCCACTAACAACACCGGCAGCACCAACTGAAAGGCCAACACTTTTAAGGAACTTTCGTCTGCTGTTGTTTGATGTTTCTTCTTTCATTATGCAAATAGGTTAGTTTTCTGTTTTAGTACAGCCATTTTTACCGAATGGGAAGCAATTAAATAAAGAATAAACCCTCTTTAAAACAATTCTAAATAAGAATAGAGATTCGTTATATTTAGGGTGATGAGCCTATGGTAGTTTAATCCTTTTATGTTTCACATACGATTGCGTGGTAACTCAAATATAAATAAATATTTCCATTAGTTGAGTACCCTAAAAATGGGATTGAAAATAGCTGATTTAACTGCTTTTTTATCATCATTAATAATGACAGCTCTTAATGCGCTGATAATGTGAGTTCTAATAAGTGTTTAGTAATGTTGTTATTTGATTTTGGATGTTTAGAGAAATAAAATACATAAATATGTGATAAAGAGTTTGAATTTATCGGATACCTTTAAAATCAATTGGTTCATGAATGTATTTCTCATGAATTAACAATTCAACTGATTGTGAATTAAATGTTTATCGATTTTTTTTATCAGGGTATAAAATCTATCTATAAGTGATTTTGTTAAAGCCTCTTAAAGTAAGTTTGTATTCGCAATGTGTTCTGATAAAGTAGAGCAGAAGGCTTTGGGCTTATAAAAAGCTAAAGAATAAATTTTAAACAGTTTCTTATTTATTTGAAAAATATACCAGAGGAATAGGTTTACACGAGGAGGAACTATTTTAGTTGTTTTCTCTCTATTTCTTTTGGCTGGATTAAATAATACTTCATTTTATCCTTCTTTGACCGATTTGCAATCATCATCCTCGCCGTTACATTAACGGCGATGAGTTGTTTCATTAATGGTTCCTTTTGTAATAGTCTATATTGTTTGGATATGGAGAGTTATTAACAGTAAGAAGGTTGATGCTCAGGAAATTAGTCCTGAAGATTACTTGTGTTAATTTAAATTGTAAGACATGTACATCATCTATAATATGGCAGCTAACCTGGTTGCTTTTGATTTTTGTTTGTTACAAAACCATTCGGTTTACATTCAAGAAATTGAATGAGCAAATAGAAAAAGAATAATTATTTTTGAGATTGGCATGAGGCAGCATGCCAATTTTGTTTGCACATTTTCCGGTGTCATTTAAAAGTGTATTTTTGTGCGATTAATATCAGCTTTGGTATTATACAGCCTTAAAATGAATATATGAGCAGATTGGATAATTGTAGACCAATGAATACTTGGTTTAAGAAGTTGGATACAAGACCGATAGTGATAAGTGGCTCTTCAATTGTGGAGTCGGAAGAGCAATTGCTGAATACTGCACGAGAACTAAAAAAGGTAGATCAGGTAAAAATTTTTCAAGCTGGAGTTTGGAAGCCACAAATCGAAAAAAAATCTTTCGGAGATAGAGGTATAGATATATTACAATGGCTGAATCAAGTTAAGCAGGAAACGGGTTTACTTACAATGGTTGAGGTTGCATCACCAAAGCACGTTGAAATGTGTTTAAGGCATAATGTTGATATTTTATGGATTGGTGCAAGAACAAGCTCTAACCCATTTTCAGTTCAGGAATTGGGTAGTGCTTTGCAAGGTATGAGTGTTCCTGTTATGGTAAAGAACCCAATAAATCCAGATATTAACTTATGGATTGAGGCATTGGAAACAATTAACAAAGCAGGAATTTCAAGACTTGCGGCTATCCACAGAGGATTTTATCCATTTGAGAAAACAAGACTTCGTAATATTCCAAAATGGGAAATTCCGATTGAACTAAAATCTCGATTTCATAATCTTCCTATCATTTGTGATCCTAGTCATATAGCTGGTGGGAAAAAGTATGTGCCCGAGATGGCACAAAAGGCGCTGGATTTAAATATGGATGGTTTAATGATTGAGAGCCATTTTAATCCTTCTGATGCAATAAGTGATAGAGAACAGCTGTTAAGCCCTGCGGATTTAGATCATGTTTTAAGAGGTTTGGTTTGTCGTTTATCTTCTATTGATGATAGTGAGGAGAATCGACTCGAGAACTATCGGGACCAAATAGACTCTGTGGATTCGCAATTAATTGAATTACTTGCACAACGAATGAATATTGTTGAGGGAATTGGCGAATACAAGGCTGAAAAGAATATGACAATACTACAACTTCAACGATGGGAGAAGGTTCGTGAAAAAGGAATTGAATTGGGGAAATCATTAGGATTGTCGGAGCCTTTCATAACTCAATTATTGCGAATGATTCATAAAGAGGCAATCTTAAAACAGAATGAGGTGATGAATCGGAAATAGTACTAAAAAAAAGATATAAGGAAAGGCTAAGAATGTGATAAACATCTTAGCCTTTTTTGTTGAACAAGCGTGATATTCGTTGTAATAATTCTATATAAGTAATCGAATGTGGGAAATTGGGTAAATATGGAAAGTTTAAATTTACAGTGTAAATATATTTTGTTAATTTGAAGCACCTAATTCAAAACTTATGAAATATATAAAACAATCATTATTACTCATCGTATTTGTTTTAACTATTGTTAGTTATGTAAGTGCAAAAGGAATTAAGTTTGGAAAAGTATCTAAGGAACAGTTTGCTATAAAAGAATGCTCTTATGAAAAGGATGCATCAGCAGTTATTCTTAGTCGAACTTGTTCTATTGATTTGAGTTATTCCGTAATCCGTTATTTTTATCATGTTCGAATAAAAATATTAAAAGAGGAAGGCTTTAATCAGGCTAATATTAAATTATCATATTATAGAAATAATAATATAGAAAATATTTCGGGTGTAAAAGGGCATACTATTAATATAAATGATCTTGGGAAACAAGAGGTTGTAAAGGTCGGGAACAACTCAATATTTGATGTGGATGTTGATGAAAATTATGGCGAAGTTCGATTTTCTATGCCTGATGTGAAGGTCGGGTCCATAATTGAATACAAATACGTAACGAATTCTCAGTTTTACTCTTATCTGGATACCTGGTATTTTCAAGATGAAATTCCGACCTTATACAGTTCGTTAAAGGTGAATATGCCTGAATCGTTTCGATACAATATGGTGATGTTTGGGAGTATGTTACAAGCAAAATACCCTGAATCTAAGAGTAACGAGTGGACTATGACTAATATGCCTTCAATAAAAGAAGAGTCGTATGTAACAATACTTCGTTAAGTTTTAGGCAGCGATTAAGCCAATGTTATTGAGTTGCCTGATTCTTTCTTTATTTTTCTTAGTGTTTGGGTTTATCCCAAACTC
>JAESUW010000027.1 GCA_016760525.1 Labilibaculum sp. | reverse complement strand
TTTTGCATTTCACGGTATTCCTATCGTAGTTTTGATTAAAATAAGTAGTATACTATGTCAAGGGAATCCCTATTATCTTTTTTTAGCTTATTTAATCATTTTTATATCAGTGATTGTAACATCCATTTTTATAGCAAAAAGTACAAAGAAAATATTTCCTAAAGCTTATAATATTTTGATTGGCTACAGGGAATAAAATAAATGTTATTTAATAAAATTGGGGGTTAATGATTATTGAGCAATTTTGTTTACTGTGCTATTCATAATAGCACGAAGTTGGACAGTATATGAATATTTAGAAAAGCCATTTTTAAAAAGATTCAAATGAAACTACTTTATATAACTAACGGTATTAATGGAGCTGGTGGCTTAGAACGAGTTCTATCTATTAAAGCTTCCTATTTGGCAGAGCATTACGGTTATGAGGTTACGATTGTTACTTTAAACGAAGAGCATCCCAATTCTTTTTATACATTTTCGTCAAAAGTGAGGTTAAAATCTATTACAGTAAACCGAAATCCTCTAGCTTACATTTTATCATATATCAAAGGCATTCAAAAAATTATCAAAGAAGAAATTCCTGATGTTATTTCAGTATGTGATGATGGCTTAAAAGGACTACTGTTTCCTATATTATTTGGTGAAAAAATACCTGTAATTTATGAGAGACATGCTGCGATGCACCTTAATTTTATTTCAAATGGAGAAGACTCCATCATCCAACGAATAAAAAATTATTACATGAAAAACCTTATGGTTTGGGGAGCTAAAAAGTTTGCGTCCTTTGTAGTTTTAACTAGGGGAAACATAAATGACTGGCCAGGTGTGAAATGTAGTGTGATACCAAACTCAAATCCATATAGTCATGCGATTGAAAATGAAATAAAACCTAAAAGTAAATTGGTATTAGCAGTAGGTTCTCAAAGTTATAATAAAGGATATGACAGGTTATTTTTAAGTTGGAAAATGGTCACAGCAAAACACCCTGAATGGAAACTTAAAATTTATGGGAAAGAAAATTTAGCGTTAAATTTACAAGATGAAATTGATAAGTTAAGATTACAACACACAGTGTATTTGGAAAAACCAGTAAATGCAATAGGAAAACAGTACGAAAAAGCAGCTATATATGTAATGCCATCACGTTCTGAAGGCTTTGGGATGGTATTGATAGAGGCAATGAGCTTTGGAGTGCCTTGCATATCATTTGATTGCCCATATGGTCCTGCCGATATCATAAAAAATGGTGAAGATGGATTTTTAATTGAAAATGGAAATAGTATAGGTTTTGCAGAAACTGTTATTGAGCTTATCGAAAACGAAGAAATGAGAAAAGGAATGGGTTCAAAGGCAAAAAAAAATGTAAAGCGATACGCTCCTGATAAAATAGTTCCAATATGGGATGAATTGTTTAAAAGTTTGTTAGTTTAATTATGGTAATTGCTTTTTATACAGATCAAATGTACCTGCATGGAGGTATTGAAAAAATTCTTTCTCAAAAATTGAATTATTTGGCAGACAAAACTAATTACTCTATTCACTTAATTACTTCCGAACAAAAAGGTAATAACTTTTGTTACGAAGTGTCAACTAAAGTGAATCATAAGGACTTAGAGGTTAACTATAAAAGAGATACAAGTTATTTTAGTTTCACAAATTTAAAAAAAGTTCCAAAACACATTATAAGGTTAAAGCAACATTTAAATAAAATAAAACCAGATGTGTTAGTGGTTTGTAATTATGCCTTCGATTTTTATTTCATCCCATTCATAACTAAAAATATAAAAACAATAAAGGAGTTTCATTCTTCTCGGTATTTTTATGAAAAAGAATATAATTTAAGTTCAAAATCCCAAAAAATGATTTTGAATTTGAATAAATGGGTAGAGAAAAGATACACAAATCTTGTTGTTTTAAATAAAGATGAAAGAAAGCATTATCCTTCAGAAAATGTGGTGATTATACCTAATTTTTCCGCTTCAAATACCTCACTTGAAGGGTGTTTAAAAAAGAATATAATTATAGCAGCGGGAAGGGTAGCACCGATAAAACAATTTGATCATTTAATACAATCTTGGAGTATAATTGGAGATAAATATCCCGATTGGGAAGTACATATTTACGGAGAAGGTGATTTTATATTAACAGAAAAGCTCAAAAAGTTAATTAAGGATTTGGAGGTGCCAAATATATATTTAAAAGGAGCAACGAACTATTTGGATAAAAAAATGCAAGAAGCATCTATATTTGCGATGACTTCTACAACGGAATGTTTTCCTATGGTTTTATTAGAATCTTTAAATAATGGGTTACCAATAGTTTCCTACAATTGTCCCTATGGTCCTTGTAATATAATAACAAATAATGAAGATGGAGTTTTGGTAGCACACAATAATAGAGATGAATTCGCTTTAAAATTGTCAAATTTAATAGATGATAAATCATTAAGAAATAGAATGGGTAAAAATGGAAGTAAAAATGTAAAACGTTTCAATGAAGAAATAATTATGCAGCAATGGTTGGATTTATTAGAAAAAAAGCTCTTAAATGATTTTTAACTCCTTCGCTTTTTTTATTTTCTTACCAATAGTTTTCTTGTTATATTGGTTTGTATTTAATAAAAGCTTAAAATGGCAAAATTTATTATTATTAGTTGCCAGTTATGTCTTCTACGGTTGGTGGGATTGGCGTTTTCTTTCGTTGATTCTATTTAGTTCTTTTATAGATTATCAATGTGGTTTGCAAATTGCAAAATCCGAAATGCAGAAAACGAAAAAGCGTTGGCTTACATTTAGTATGTTGGTAAATTTAGGCTTTCTGGGTGTTTTCAAATACTTTAATTTTTTCGCTAATTCGTTAGAAGAGGCCTTTTTGAATATTGGATACGAGTTTGATGTACTAACTTTGGATGTTATTTTACCAGTTGGGATTAGTTTTTATACGTTTCAAACTATGAGTTATACCATTGATGTGTATCGCAGTAAATTAAAACCTACAAAAGATCCAATTGCTTTTTTTGCTTTTGTTAGCTTTTTCCCTCAACTGGTTGCAGGGCCTATTGAAAGAGCGACTAATTTGTTGCCTCAGTTTTATAAATCAAGAAAATTTGAATATGAGAAGGCCGTAGATGGATTAAGGCAAATATTATGGGGACTTTTCAAAAAAGTAGTCGTTGCAGATAATTGTGCCAAAGTAGTTAATTTGGTTTATGACAACCCTGATAATTTTAATGGAAGTTCTTTATGGGTTGCAGCAGTGTTTTTTGCTTTTCAAATTTATGGGGACTTTTCAGGATATTCTGATATAGCAATTGGTACTTCTCGTTTGTTTGGCTTTGATTTAAAACAAAATTTTGCATTCCCTTATTTTTCAAGGGATATTGCCGAGTTTTGGAGACGCTGGCATATTTCATTATCTACGTGGTTTCGAGATTACGTTTATATTCCTTTAGGTGGAAGTAAGGGAGGTACAGGAATGAAAATTAGAAATACCTTAATAATTTTTATAGTGAGTGGATTTTGGCATGGAGCTAATTGGACATTTATTGTATGGGGAGCATTAAATGCGGTGTACTTTATGCCTTTATTGTTAACAAAACGAAATAGGAAAAACACCRATGTAGTTGCTGAAAATACCTTTTTACCCAATATGAAGGAAGTTGTACAAATGGGAATTACTTTTTTTATAACTGTGATTGCTTGGGTCTTTTTTAGGGCAAATACTATTGCAGAGGCAGTTCATTATGTAAACGGTTTATTTTCTATAAATAGTATCAAATTTCCTGAGGTTGATATAAAATCTTTTCTATTTATCGGGGTATTGATTGGAGTTGAATGGTTGAATAGAAAAAATAAACATGGATTAACATTAACAACTATTAGATTACCACTAGTTAGATGGGGTATTTATTTATTCATTGTGTGCTTAATATTATTCTTTGCTGCCCCAGCACAAGAGTTTATTTATTTTCAATTTTAAGAAATGAAGAAGTTTTTAAATAAAATCACGCTTTTTATTACCCTAGTAATTTTTGGAGTTCTCCTTCTTTTAAATACCTATGGTGGTTATTTGGATTATTTTTATGAAAAGTTTACTACACCAAAACAATTTTCAATGATTTTGGGAGATTCAAGGGCTATGCAAGGAATACAACCTGCTATTCTAGATTCTTGTCTAATAAACTGCAATTATAAATTACCTACTTATAATTTTAGTTTTACCATTGCTCAAATAGCTTATGGTCCTAGTTACTTAGAGGCAGTAAAACAAAAATTAGACACTTCTGTTTCTAACCAGCTTTTTATTCTTTCAGTAAACCCATGGATGTTGGCGAATAGAACGCCAAAGGACTCCATAGAGTCAGATATGATTTTTCAGGATTCGCCTCCTCACAATATGAAAAATATGGGTATGAAACCCAATGTTGAWTATTTAATAAAGAATTATAATTACTTTCATTTCAAAGCAATTTTTAGAAAAAACAGTAAAATGCATAAAGATGGGTGGCTACAGGAAAATAATTTACCAACTAATAATAAAGTTTTTGAATCTTGGAAATTAAACCAAATAAAAGTATTTCAGAAATGGGCAGATAAATGGCAACAATCGAACTATCGTTTGTCTTGGTTGCAGCGTACGGTCACATATTTACAACAATATGGTAAGGTTTTTATTATTAGGACCCCTATTGATAAGGAAATACTTGATATAGAAAATTCGTTTTGGAGTTCTTTTGATTACGAAATGCAGAATATTTCAGTGGAGCACCAATGTTCATATTTTAATTTTACAACAAATAATAGTTGGAAAACATATGATGGACACCATTTAGATAAACATGGGGGAAAGTTATTTACAAAAGAGTTGAGTAAATTAATATTACAGCACTAAAATGAATTTATACTTGAATTCCATCATACCATTACCCTATTATACCCCCATATTTTACAGTACTATTTTGGTATTGGTACTTTTTGTTGTTTTGAAGTTGTTTACTWAAGGCTATTTAATTCAAAATCCAAACAAGAAGGAATATGCATCGCTTGTATTGCTTATACCTGTTGTCCTATATATGGGCTTAAGGCCTATTAATGGAACCTTTGTTGATATGATTACTTATAATTATGATTTTGAAAGGTATGCTTCTGGAGGAGAAATAAGAGCAGATAGTGATTTACTTTGGCATAATTTCATGAAATTATGCAGTACTATCATGTCAGCCAAGTTGTTTTTTTTAGTTTGTGCAATATTCTATGTAGTTCCTTTATATAAGGCAAGTAAAAATTGGTTGGGAGAAGATATGTATTTTTTGTTTTTAATGTTTATAGCTTCCTTTTCTTTTTGGGCTTATGGCACCAATGGTATTCGAAATGGAATTGCAACTTCACTATTTGTTTTAGGGCTTTCTTATGCAGATAAAAGAAAATTGCAATTTGGTATTATAGCATTGTCTTTTTTTATCCATGCCAGCTTACTAATTCCTATAGCAGCATTTGTATTGACCTTATTTTATAAAAACCCGAAACATTATTTGTTTGGTTGGTTGTTGTGTATTCCTTTGTCATTAGCTTTTGGAGGTGTTTTTGAAATATTTTTTGCATCCTTAGGATTTGGAGATGATAGATTGAGTTATTTAACAGCAGGAAATGTAAATAATGATACTTTTGCTTATTCTGGATTTCGTTGGGATTTTTTAGTCTATAGTGCTGCAGCAGTTTTTACAGGATATTATTTTACTATAAAAAGGAATTTTAATGATAAAGTATATTTACAGATATTTAGTATTTATGTAACGGCTAATGCTTTTTGGATCTTGATAATTAGAGCAAATTTTTCAAATCGTTTCGCTTATTTGTCATGGTTTTTAATGGCTGTAGTGATTTTTTACCCTTTTTTCAAAAAACGTTTTTTTAGAAGACAACAACTTGTTTTGGCTTATTCGATATTGGGGTACTTTGGATTTACTTATTTAATGTTTTTAATAAAATGATAAAACTATCAATTATAATTCCTGTTTACAATTCTGCCAGTTTAGTACACCTACCATTGAAAAGTGTTTTACAACAACAGGATATGTGTTCTTCTGAATATGAAGTTATTTGTATTAATGATGGTTCAACGGATGAAAGCTTGACAGTTTTAAATGATTACGTAAAAAAATATTCTAATGTTAAAGTAATTTCTCAGTTAAACAAGGGCTTAGGAGGTGCAAGAAATACAGGTATTGAAAATGCGAAGGGGAAATACATACTTTTTGTGGATGCGGATGATTATATTATTGAAAATTCATTGAACTTTTTGTATAAAAAGGCTAATGATGGCGCTTTGGATATTTTAGAATTTGGAGCTCAGGGTGTAAAAAATAATGGTAGTATTGTTTATTGTTCAACTATTAAAAAAGAAACGAATATACTAACAGGTGAAGCATATATAGCTTCTATACACTATATGAATTCTGCATGTAACAAATTATATGCTCGACAGCATTTGATTAAAAACAAGCTGCTATTCCTAGAAAGAGTTTATATTGAAGATATAGAATTTAATACACGGACGTTTATCCAAGCCAAGCGTGTAATGGCAATCCCTGCTATTATCGGACAATTTGTTCAAACAGAAGGTTCAATCACAAGGTCGACTAGTTATACAAACCAGTTGAAAATGATGGAAGATATGTTAATTGTTATCGGAACCATGCATAAATATATTCAAGAGAATATTTCTAAAAAGTCTTGTGCTTATTTGAATTTAAATAAAAGAATAAGCTTTTTAATAACAAGTTTGTTACATCGTTCTTTGAAGGAAGGTAGGGATATTGATGTTCAAAAAAGAATAGTAAATAAATTAGTTGAAATAGAACTTTACCCAATTAAATTCTCTACCAATAGTATTTTAAAGGATCTTTTTAGATTATTTGCAAATCAACAAGCTTTTTATCTATTAGCGTGTCACTTATTTAATAAAAATCAAAACATCGTATGAAAAAAAAGTTTTTAATTGTAACTACAATTCCATTATCACTTGGTTTTTTTAGAGGTCAAGTTCAAGTGTTAAAAAAGGAGTTTAATGTAGAATTTGTTTCAAGTTCTGGTGTTAATTTAGAAACTATTTGTAATGATGGAAAAGTGATAGGTTATCCCGTAGAAATGAAAAGGGAAATTTCTATTATAAAGGACATTGTTAGTTTATATAAGTTGACAATCCTATTTTTTAAATTAAAACCTTATGTAATTCATAGCAGCACCCCAAAAGCAGGATTGTTGAGTAATATGGCAGCTTGGCTAAATAATGTACCTGTTCGAATTTATTATGTACATGGTTTAAGGTATGAAGGTGTTGTAGGTTTAAAGAGGAAGTTATTAGTTTTAATGGAATGTCTATCATGTTATTTTGCGACTGATGTATATTCGGTTAGTATTGGTATAAGAGACTTGTTGAAATCAGATGGGATAACTAAGAAGAAAATAAAGGTAATTGGAAATGGAAGCGTGAACGGAATTGATGTTGAATATTTCTCTAGACATAATCCAGATGTCCCAAATTTAAAAGAAAAACACCATATTAATTCGTCAAATTTTGTTTTTGGTTTTGTTGGAAGACTGGTAAAGGATAAGGGGATTCATGAATTAGTAGATGCATTTGTTAAAATTAATAAGAATTATCCGAATACTCGTTTATTATTAGTTGGAGAATTTGAAAATGGAGATCCAATAAATAAAGCTATAAAAGTTAAAATAAAGACAAATAAAAACATACTACATGTTGGGTTTCAACGAGATGTGCGTCCATTTCTTAAGATGATGAATGTTTTTGTTTTTCCAAGTTATAGAGAAGGCTTTGGAGTTTCTTTGATGGAGGCTGCAGCAATGGATGTACCAGCCATATCATCCGATATTACAGGATGTAACGAGATAATAAAAAATGGTTATAATGGCATTTTAATTCCTTCAAAATCGGTTATCAATTTATTTAATGCAATGGAAAAAATGATTTCAGATATAAATTTATCAAATGAAATGTCTAAAGTTTGTAGAACTTCTGTTATTGACAAATATGAACAAAAAGCACTTTGGGACAAGACGTTTGAATCTTATTCTAAATTAATTAAAGATGTATAAAAAAATATTAAAACCACTCTTAGATTTCACCATCGCATTTTTAGGACTTTTATTTATAATTCCATTATTACTATTCGTTGCTTTATTCTTAGCTATAGCCAATGCTGGTAGTCCTTTCTTTTTTCAAACCCGCCCAGGATTTCATGGTAAGCCATTTCGCATCATCAAGTTCAAGACCATGAACGATAAACTAGATGAACAAGGTGAATTGTTAGCAGATTCAAAACGTTTAACTAAAATTGGAGCTTTTGTTAGAAAAACATCCTTGGATGAGTTGCCACAGTTATTGAATGTTTTAAAAGGAGAGCTATCCTTGGTCGGCCCTCGTCCATTACTCATGGAATACTTGCCCTTGTACAATACTACTCAAGCAAGAAGACATGATGTAAAACCTGGAATTACAGGATGGGCACAGGTAAATGGTAGAAATGCTATTTCTTGGGAAGAGAAATTTAAGTTAGATGTGGAATATGTGGATAAACTATCTTTTATGATGGATGTGAGCATTTTATTGATGACGGTAAAAAAGGTATTTGTGAGTGAGGGAATTACTGCTGCGGGGAATAAGACTATGTATAAATTTAAAGGAACAAAATAAATGGATTCAGTGTTGATTTATGGAGCGAGTGGTCATGGTAAAGTAATCTTAGATTGCTTGGAAGCGACAGCTATAAAAGTTGCTGGATTTATAGATGACGATGTTAAAAAAGAGCGTTTTCTTGGGCATCATGTGTATCGTTCATCAAAAATACATAGTAAAGATATAAAGGTGGTTTTTGCAATTGGAGACAATAGGATTCGAAAGCAATTGGCATCAAATTCACAATGGGATTCACCCATCGTAATACATCCATCCGCCTTGGTTTCATCGCGTACAAGTATAGCACAGGGAACGGTACTGTTTCACAATGCAATTGTACAATCAGGATCAAAAATAGGCGCGCATTGTATTATTAATACCAACGCTTCTGTAGATCATGATTGCGTACTGGAAGATTTTGTACATATTTCACCAGGAGTTACTTTATGTGGGAATGTGTCTGTTGGAGAATCTACTTGGATAGGAGCAGGTAGTACTGTTATACCTGGCATAAAAATCGGAAAAAATGTAATCATTGGTGCTGGTGCTGTGGTTGTCAAAAACATACCAGATAATGTGCTGGTGGTTGGAAATCCTGCGAGAATTATAAAGAAATTATCCCCAAATAACTAACACAATGAAACAAAAAATATGGCTCTCTTCCCCTCATATGGGCGGAACTGAAATGAGCTACGTACAAGAAGCTTACGATACTAACTGGATAGCTCCTTTAGGGCCCAATGTAAATGGTTTTGAAGAAGATTTACAAAACTACACAAACGTAGGCCATGCGGCAGCCTTGAGTGCAGGAACGGCGGCCATTCATTTGGCCTTGGTTTTATTGGAAATAAAAGCAGGAGATACCGTCATTGCCCAGAGTTTTACCTTTTCGGCAACGGTAAATCCTATTACCTATGTAGGCGCTATCCCTGTGTTGGTAGATAGTGAAATGGACACTTGGAATATGTGTCCTGTGGCTTTAGAGCAAGCCATCAAAGTAGGTATTGCGGATGGCAAGAAACCAAAAGCCATTATTCCGGTRCATTTATATGGGATGCCTGCCAATATGCAAGCCATTAATAAGGTTGCAGAAAGCTATGGGATTCCGGTGATAGAAGATGCTGCAGAAGCCTTAGGGGCGACTTTAGCAACTAAAAAAATGGGAGGTTGGGGAACTTTTGGAGTTTTGTCCTTTAATGGCAATAAAATAATCACTACTTCGGGTGGAGGGGCTTTATTGTCCAACGATGCAGCACTGATTGCTAAATCTCGTTTTTTGGCAACCCAGGCAAGAGATGATGCCCCACATTATCAGCATACACAGATAGGGTATAACTACCGTATGAGTAATATAGTAGCAGGAATCGGACGTGGTCAGATGGAAGTGATAGATGAAAGAGTGGCAAAGCGTAGGGCTGTAAATGCTTGGTATAAAAACTTATTAAAAGACACAAAAGGCATCACTTTTCAAACCGAACCTTCTACAGATTATTATTCCAACTATTGGCTCACGGCTCTTTTGGTAGATCCTGCTAAAACAGGAGGAATTAGCAGAGAGGACATTCGTCTGGCCTTGGAAAAGGAAAACATAGAATGCCGTCCGCTATGGAAACCCATGCACTTACAACCGGTGTTTGCCCATTGTAAGTATTATGGAACAGGCGTTTCAGAAAAATTATTCGAACAAGGCCTTTGCTTGCCTTCGGGGAGCAATATGAGTGAAGAGGATATGGAACGGATTGCTGCAGCCTTAAAAGGAGTGTTGGGGATAGATTAGTATTGTTGTTGATAGGAATTAGGACGTAGGACATGATTTTAGTACAATTTTAGTCACCAGTCACCAGTCACCTCAAGTGATTGCGACCATAGGAGCAATTGTATCGAGAGGACCAATCACCAGTCTCCAATCACCAATCACTATTCATGATTCACTAGTACCGCAATTTCTGACGCTGGACCCCCGCCTTCGCGAGGGTGACAGATGCGTATGTGAGTATTGTTGAAGACAGGAATCAGGAATTAGGACATGATTTTAGTACAATTTTAGTCACCAGTCACCAGTCACCTCAAGTAATTGCGACCCTAGGAGCAATTGTATCGAGAGGACCAGTCACCTCAAGCAACCAACAACTAGCAACCAACAACCAACAACCAATTCCCAGTCATCATTCACCATTTACTTGTGCCCCCTCACGAGTTTTTAAACAAAAAATAATGATCAAACAATTTATTCTAAAAAGAACGGAAGGGTATGCGAACCATTGGTTGGTATTCCTGATAGACCTAGTATTGGTACTTCAAAGTTTTGTGTTGGCGTATCTTATTCGGTTTAATTTTACTGTGAAATTTGACGTTTTGGCCATGTTACAAGTGATGCCAGTAGTGATGATAGCCGCCATTGTGAGTTTTTTAATCACCAAATCCTATCGAGGGGTGATCAGACATACAAGCGAGCATGATGTAAAAACAGTATTAAAATCGGTATTGGGATTGTTTTTTATCCTGTTTTTTGGATTCCTTTTATTAAAACAGTTGCCTATTAATACAGGGCTTACCATTCCTGGATCTATTTTGGTAATCCATTTGCTAATCAATTCTTTTAGTTTGGTGTTTAGTCGTTTTGTTTTTAAAATTGGCTATCAACGCATCACAACATCTGCGAGTACTCATAAACGGGTGTTAATTTATGGTGCCAGTAAGTCTGGCTTGGTCACTTTTGATGTTTTGGTTGGAGATATAACAAGGAAGGTGAAGATTATTGGTTTTATAGATGATAATCCAAAGATAAAAAACAAAAAGCTAAAGGGTGTTCCGGTGTACGCTATGGAAACAATTACCACAGATTTTTTAATAGAACATAACATTGCGCAAGTTGTGGTGGCATCACAAACCATCAGCAAACAGCGTTTGAATGCTTTGGCAGCCCTCACTCAAAAAGCAGCGATAAACATTTTAAAAGTACCAGCGGCAGACATGTGGTTGGAAGGCGGATTTTTACCCAGTCAGTTAAAAAAGATTGAGATTGTTGATTTGTTGGAACGGGCGCCTATACATATACAGAATAGTAATATAGCCGCTGCTATTTATAATAAAATAGTGTTTGTAACAGGCGCTGCAGGATCTATAGGTTCAGAAATTGTAAGGCAGTTATCAAAATATGATGCTTTAAAGATTGTATTGTTTGACCAGGCGGAATCGGCATTGTTTGATTTGCAACAAGAGTTACACCAGCAAGGTATTTCTAATATC
The DNA here is from genome assembly GCA_016760525.1 of Labilibaculum sp. Lineage (GTDB taxonomy): Bacteria > Bacteroidota > Bacteroidia > Bacteroidales > Marinifilaceae > Labilibaculum. Next base: position 11,331 of record JAESUW010000027.1, on the reverse strand, counting down.
GACTATATAGTCACGGATATTAGAGATTATTATAATATGTCCAGTTATTTTGAAAAATACAAACCAGCCTTGTTGTTTCATGCGGCAGCGTATAAACATGTGCCACTGATGGAAGAAAACCCCTACGAAGCCATTCGTATTAATGTGATGGGCACTAAAATAATGGCTGATTTATGTATGAAATACAAGGTAGCTAAGTTTGTATTGGTTTCTACAGATAAGGCCATAAATCCTACCAATGTGATGGGGGCCACTAAGCGTGCTGCAGAGATGTATTTAGGTAGTTTAAAAAACAATGAAGTTACTGAATTTATTATCACGCGTTTTGGAAATGTGCTAGGGTCTAATGGATCTGTGATTCCAATATTTACAAGGCAATTAGAAGCAGGGGAGAATTTAAAGGTAACCCATAAAGATATTACGAGGTATTTTATGACCATTCCAGAAGCGAGTATGTTGGTGTTGGAAGCTGGATCCATGGGAAAAGGAGGACAAATACTAGTATTTGATATGGGGAAGCCTGTTAAGATCTTTGATTTGGCTATTAAAATGATTGGGCTGGCAGGTTTAAAATATCCTGAGGAAGTAGGCATAGATATTATTGGATTACGTCCTGGTGAGAAACTATATGAGGAATTGTTAAGCGTGGCAGAAAACAATGAAACAAGTTACAATGCCAAAATAATGATTGCAAAATCAGATGATGTGGACCGATTGTATTATAAACAGCAGATACAAGCATTGGAAGTTGCCTTAGCTTTACATAATAAAAAAGAACTAGTACAATTATTAAAAAATATGATTCCAGAGTTTATCTCTAACAATTCTATATATGAGATATTGGATGTAGAGAAGAGAAAAGTCAGCAATTTTGTATAAACCATAAAAGGAGACACTGAAACCAACACGTAAGCACTTCGACTCCGCTCAGTGACCTTCTTGATTTTAGCAGGATATAAGAATAAAAGAGGCTTGTCATTTCGAACGAGGAACGAGGAGAAATCTCCATCCTAATACACAGAGATTTCTCACATCCGTTCGAAATGACACTCACTTCGATTCCGCTCAGTGACCTAATGAGGTAAAGAGACGCAGGATTTGATTTTAGCAGTATTCCGCCAACAACAAGCAACCAACAACCAGCAACAACTAATAACAACCAGCAACCAATAATTTACAAGCAACTAACATTACCAACAACTAACAACAAATTTACTACCTTCACACAAATTTTTACTATGAAATTATTTTCCCACTGGAGCAAGCTTGGCTTGCTTTTAATATGCATAACGGCACTCAGTTCTTGTGCCTCAAAAAAGGACATTGTCTTTTTTCAGGATGAACAATTGAAAACCATTTCTTTACAGCCGTATATCGCAACTTTACAGCCCAACGATTTATTAATTATCAATGTGTCAGCCTTGGATATGCAGTCGGTATTGCCTTTTAACTTACCAACGGCGGGTTCTAATGGGAATTCAGGGGCTGTAACAGGCCAGCAAAAACAGCAAGATTATATGATAGGCCTGGATGGAACTATTACTTTTCCTGTATTGGGTACCATTGCCTTGGCGGGAAAAACAAAAGTAGCAGCGGTGGCTTTGTTACAAGAAAAATTAAAGGATTATGTAAAAGATCCCATGGTGACCATTCGCATCGTAAACTACACCATTAGCGTATTGGGTGAGGTGAATAGTCCTGGGGTGTTTAGCATCGCCAACGAACGTGTGAGTATGTTAGAAGCCATTGGCTTGGCAGGAGATTTGACCATTCATGGCCAACGAAAAAATGTATTGTTGATTAGAGAGACAGCTGGAGAGAAACACTTTACACGCTTGGATTTAACGGCTACGGATTTTATGAGTAGCAAACAATTTTACTTACAGCAAAACGATGTACTGTATGTATCACCCAACAAAGCAATGGTAAATGCATCTGCGGCAGGGCCTTCTACGAGTGTTTGGCTTTCAATAACATCGGTTATCATCACCATTATAGCATTAATTATTAGATAGATATGGWACATAGAGAACAGTTTTATAGCGCGGATTTTGAAGAGGCATCTGATTTTAGTATTAAAGAGGAATTACTTAAATATACCCGTCACTGGCCTTGGTTTATACTTAGTGTTTTACTTGCAGGATCTGTGGCTTATGCTTATTTAAGGGTGACGCCCAAACAGTACAAAGTAAGTACGACTATTTTAATTAAAGACGATCAAAAAGGGGGCTTACTGTCAGAATTGTCTGCCTTTGAAGATTTAGGACTTGGAGGAGGAAAAAGCAATGTAGAAAACGAAATTATACTACTTAAATCCCGCTCTTTATTGCGATCTGTAGTAGAGCAATTGCAATTAAATATTGGTTTTTTTGATACAAATGGTCCTGTAATTCAGGAGTTGTTTGGGGTACAATCGCCTATTAAGGTTTCAAATGCTACCTTTCAAGACCATTGGGAAAATAGGGGGATGGTATTGTATGTAAACGTAATTTCTGCGACAGAATACTCGCTAAAAAATGCGGAGAAGGACCGTGAATTTAAAGGCGCTTTTGGGAAGCAATTGACGACAGACTTTGGTGAAATTACTTTAGTACCTACAGGAAATGCTGCCATGGAATTTCCACAAGAATTGATGCTGCGCATTCAACCGGTTAAAAATGTGGTGAATGGCTTGCAAAGTTCCGTGCAAGTAGGGGTGGTGAACAAAAAAACATCGGTAGTTTCTTTGAGTTTGGTTGGGACTAATAAGCAAAAATCGGCCGCTATTTTGAATGCGTTGGTTGCTATTTACAATGCCCATGCCATCACGGATAAAAATGAAGTGTCTAAAAACACGGCAGCTTTTATCAACAAGCGCTTGTTAATAATTACAGACGATTTAAATAAGGTAGATGTAGATGTAGAAGAGTTTAAAAGTGAACATAAACTGACAGATATTACATCCGAAGCGGGCTTGTTTTTAGAAAATGCGTCTAGTACGGAACAGGAATTGTTAAAAGCGAATACCCAATTGCAATTGATTGCGTATATGACCAGCCATTTGATGGACAATGGGCAAAACGAAACGTTGATCCCCGCGAGTTTAGGGTTTTCTGATCCTGCGATAGGGATGCTCGGAGAACAGTATAATAAATTGGTGTTGGACAGGAATCGTTTGTTAAAAACCTCGAGTGTTATCAATCCTGTAGTGGTGAACATCAATGATCAGTTACTGCAATTACGAAGTAATTTGAATGCGAGTTTGATCAATTTAAAAGCATCTGTAAGTTTGAAAATAGCGGCGCTTTCTAAACATGAAAGACGGATCAATTCAAAAATAGCATCGGTTCCAAAACAGGAACGTGTGTACAGGGACATACAGCGTCAACAACAAATAAAAGAAGCACTTTATCTTTATTTATTGCAAAAACGTGAAGAAACGGCTATTGCTATGGCAGTAACTGTAGCGAATGCAAAAATTATAGATGCAGCCTATGGCTCAGATATTCCCGTGAGTCCCAAACGTAAAATTGTACTATTGGCAGGCTTGCTTTTAGGACTGTTATTACCCGCCGTGATTATTTACATCCTAGATTTATTGGATAGTAAAATTCATTTGCAAAAAGACATGGAAGGGATTAAAGCTCCGTTTTTAGGAGGGATTCCGCTGATGGAAAAAAAGGAGCTAGAACTAGAGCTTGGCGTGAATACCAGTAATAATAGTATTTCCGAGGCTTTTAGGATTTTGAGAACCAGCGTGAATTTTAGGCTACAGCATAAAAAAGAACAAGGGCAAGTATTAATGCTCAGTAGTACGATAAGTGGAGAAGGAAAATCCTTTGTGGCCATTAACCTGGCAGCTTCACTCGCAATCTCTGGTAAAAAAGTACTGCTTGTTGGGATGGATTTTAGAAACCCTAAGTTGGCCAATTATTTGTCTTTAGAACATCATAAAGGCTTGGTGAATTATGTGGTGAATGATATTGCTAGATGGGAAGATGTTTTGAATAAAGATGTATCGGTTAAAAATTTAGATATATTAAATTCAGGAGATATTCCTCCCAATCCCGCAGAATTATTAATGCATGATAGCATCGCCTTGTTTTTTGAACAGGCACGGGCACAATATGATTATGTAATTGTGGATACGGCTCCTGTTGGATTGGTTACAGACACCATGTTAATCAACCATTTCTCTGACTTGTTTATCTATATTTGTAAAGCAAACTATACGGAAAAAAGAGCCGTTGATTTTATTCAGAATTTGGTTTCCGAAGGGAAAATAAAAAATCTGGTTACCGTATTGAATGGAACCGATGTCAAAAAAGGATATGGTTATGGATACGGCTATGGCTATGTAGAAGCAGCAACTAAGAAATCACGTTTTTCCAAGGTGTTTGGGTAACATTTTTTTTAAGATAAATAAATATAAAAAAGCCTCCGTTTTTCGGGGGCTTTTTTGTGTTTTAGATTGTTTTTGAGAGTAGGAATTACTGGAATGGATTTGGAGTTGGTGTGGGGTTTGAGTKTGASGGATGCGYGTGTGACGGATTCGGGGTTCTCATTGCTGCGCACCTTTTTTTACGCTGGGTCCCCGCGTCCGCGAGGATGACGGGTGCGCTTGTGACGGATGCGCGTGGTAGGATTCGAGTTTGAGGGATGCGATTGGCTATCCGCACCAAGTGTTTTAACAGTACGAGTGGCTATCCGCGGTGATTGTCATCCTCGCGGACGCGAGGACCCAGCGTTAGGGACTTTCCGATTAGACGTGTGAGTGGTTGTGCGGTTTGAGTGAGCGTGCGTTCTAAATGTGACGGATTCGGTTTTGATGTGTCTTAACTAAAAACCTCCATTAAAACATGCAAAAAATTGGCTATGTATACATAATGGCAAGTAATCGGAATGGAACTTTATATATCGGAGTGACTAGTAATATCAAACTTCGTGTACTTCAACATAAAACTGCACTAAACAAAGGGTTTACGGAAAAATACAATTGTAAAATATTGGTGTGGTTTGAGCGATATGATGATATCAACATTGCTATAGCAAGAGAAAAACACTTAAAAAAATGGCTTCGGATTTGGAAATTGGAATTGATAGAAGAAAACAATCCCGAATGGAAGGATTTGTCTGAGGATTGGGGTGTGTGATTGTGGTGTGACGGGTGCGTGTAGGAAGGATTTGGAGTGTCTACCTTTGCTGTGACGATTAAAGTAAGCTCATCTCAATACTCAATACTCAATACTCTATTACATCAACCCTCTTCTCTCCCCATTTCTAAACAAATCGTCAAAATTCACAGGTCTTTCTTTTCTCCATTTACTTACAATTTTTAAAAATAGGAGGGCGGTAATATAGGCATCACCGGCAGCGGTATGTCTGTCATGAGCTGTGATGTTAAATTCTATACATAAGGCATCCAATCCTATGTGTTTTTGAGGTTTTTCTTTTAGTTTTTTGTATAAATTCCCGGTGTCTAGGCATTTGTTTTTTAATTTAGGAAGTCCCATTCTTTTTAATCCTCGGTTAATCATAGCAAGGTCAAAAGCGGCATGATGCGCTACTAGGACACTGTTTCCTATATATATTATAAAAGCTTCCAAGGCTTCTTTTTCCGATATTTTGGTTGTTTTTCCTTCTTTTAAAATCCCATGGATAGCTACGGTATCTTTATTGAAATGATTTTGTATTAGAAATTGGTCAAAGGAATCGGCAATAGAGATACAATTTCCTTTAAGCCCAATGGCACCAATGGATAAAATCCTATCTGTTTTGGGGTTTAAGCCTGTGGTTTCTGTATCAAAAACAACAAAACGACAGTTTTCAAATGTACGTGGAGATTGTTTTTTGAAGGATTGGATATATTGTTTCCAAAATGCAGGCTGCTTATTTTTTTTAAACCAATGTAACATTAGGATGAAAGTTGAGAAAGTTGAAAACGAACATTAATTAATTCTTGAATTTCTTTAATGGGCTTAAAGCAATTTTTAAGACTTAATTTATCGTTTTTTGAAAGCTCAGACAGCACAATATACCTTCCAGAATTGAGGTGTTTTAATCCTTGTTTGGTCCTGAATCGCAATAAGGTTTTAAACGCATTACTACAGGCATTGTACACTAATTTATTTTGTGGTTCTGAGAGGGCTAATTGTTCAAACCGATGGATGGTATTTATGGAATTAGGGATTTGAAGTGATARGCACAGTAATCTAGCGGCATCAATTAAAGGCATTAATGCGCGGCTTTTTAAATCAAATTGATCTTTRTGTTCTCCATTTTGCTCTACTAAAAACTGTCGGAAGAAACTCAAKGGAGGKGGRTTYCTCAAGGCATTTTTTCCTAGGAAATTTAAAAATATTTCGTGTTTCTGGATTTCTATAAAAATACTATCTATTAATTGCTGGTACAATTGCTTKGTTCCATARATKGCGTGGATATCAAAAAATATAGTRCATTTTAAGATGGCCTCACTATCTGGTTTATGAATCCAATGCTTGAATTGTGTTTTCCAGTCGCTCAGGGATAAGCACCASGATGGATTCCTTGCCATCATATTTGCTGGACAGTACTCAAAACCTACACCCTGTAGTTTTTCTGTTATTTTAGTMGCTAAACTTAAAAAATAGGTTTTAACGTTCGCCTGCTGCTCGGCTGGTACATCCTCAAAAATGAGTGCATTGTCTTGGTCCGTCATTAGTAATTGTTCTCGCCTGCCTTGGCTTCCTAAGGACAACCAGGTAAATGGGACAGGTGCTTTATAAGTCATTTCACCTTCAGAAAATTGAATTATTTTTTCTGTGATATGTTCATTTATGGTTGCGATAATACGGCTGACAAAATATATTGGAACGTTTTTGTCTAAATAGTTTTGAAGGAGTACCGTTGTTTTTTTTCGAATTTCTCTCAACTGTGTTGTACTGGTTGCTCGTTTGATTTCTTTGATAAAAACAGCTGGATTATTCCCGTGTAATACTACAATATCGTGTTCGGACAAAACGCCTATCACGGATGTTTTTGGGGTTCCGTCTTCTGTGATACACAGGTGTGATATTTTATGAGACAGCATGGCGATTTGTGCTTCTGCAATGCTTAGACTTTCGGGGAAAGTTTGCACAGGACTGCTCATAATATGTGTAATTGGGCTTAAAATGTCAAAGGCGCCAGTAGCTACTTTAATTCTTAAGTCTTTGTCGGTTACAATACCAATAGGAAGTTTGTTTTCTGTGATAACGATAGATCCTACACGTTGTTCGCTCATTTGTGTAGCTGCTTCTTTGATACTGTGCTTAGGACTGCAGACTACCGGAGTTTTATTTATTTCTACAGGTTGAATCTCCGTGAAGTAAGCCGCGTTAGTATCGGCATCATCAGGAGTGYTAAATAAACTATTGATGGGGGCATTGATGGCTCCTATTTTATGATTGGAAGTAAAACTTGCTTTAAGAAATTTATAAACCTTCTCATTATTTTGAACAATTTCCCTTAGGATTCTTACGTCTATTCCGTACAAAATACTTTCCTCTTGTGAGGTGGCATCCATGGCATAAGAATCATTTTGTATTAGGGCACGTAGTCCGAAAACATCTCCAGTATCACACACATCAACCAATATAGCGTCTTGGTCTATGCTTCTGTATAAACCAACAGCTCCTTCCTTGACTATATAAAAATGATTTGGAGGTTTTTGATCTTCTGAAAAAATAGCAGTACCTTTTTCAAAATACAGCACTTTAGTCTCAACAGCTATACGATTAAGCTCTTCAAAAGAACAGACATCAAAAGGAGGGAAGTCTTTTAAAAAATCTGCTATACGCGTAGCAATAGTGTTTCCCATAGTTAATGTGTTGATGGGTTTAAAGTTACGTAATATTAATGTGCCGTCCAAAGTCATAATACCCATAGTCATAATTACAATCAAGAGGAATGAAGTTTTTTATGGAATTAATTATTGAGTCGTAATGATCGTTGTTTATGAGCGTTCTTTTTTAATGCTGTGATGTATCATTAAAGGTGTTCGGGGGTTTAATAGTAATTAAAGGTAATTTGTAGTGATTCTTTCTGTTAAAACCACCAGTTGCTTTTCTTTGTTAAAGTTGGAGATTTTTTTCTGCTTAATTGTTGATAAATATCTCCCCAAGGTAGGATACCTCCTATGTTTTTGTCATCTATAAAWATKGTAGCATTTATTTTTCTTGAGGTTGTTCSAATAGCTTCTTCTGGATAATTTTTATTGATAGCATAGAATAGGAGTCCTTTTTTTTTGCAAAAATCAACGGCTTCTTGTAAGAGAATTCCATCTCTAACGGTCCACAAAATTATTTGATACCCCTCGTTTTGAAGGCCTAATAAGGCATCAAAGGCAAAAAGTTTTTCTTTACCAATCTTAGGATATTTGTCTTCGACGATAGTACCGTCGAAATCAACTGCTATTTTCATAAGTGAYTCTATAGGAGTAAGATACGATTATATGCCAATGCTATGGGAAAAATGAACTTATTTTAAGTTTTGTCTGCCTGTTTATAAATAGTGCCGTTTTACAATTAACTAACGTGTATTGAAAAACGTTGATTTTCTTTGTTTTACGTGTTTAGAGGTGTATTCTATAAAAAGGAGCCTATTTTACAAAAAATGATATAAATTGGTCATAGTTAAGAGATAATCTTACTGAAAATTGCTATTAGGGTTCCCCRATGTCCCCTTACATTATAAACTATTTATCGCATAAAAGAAAGGTTGTACAATAGGTATCTGTTGTGGATATGCATGTGTATGAAATACCTTTTACTACCTGCATAAAAGCTTTTCTAGGCTTTTAGTGAATTTATAATGCCTGGTTTATTGGGTTTCTTTTAAAGCATTCATTTTTTTTAGAATTTAGGTGTTAATAGTCCATAAAAACCATGGGATTGACCGTGGCGTAGCTGTGAGAGCTACTGGTTTTTATTAAAATGTAATCAGAAGAAATGACACGTTATTATCCACAATTCTTTTTTTAATTAAAATATAAATGATGAGGAAAATTGCATTAATCACTGGTGTTACAGGTCAGGATGGCGCTTATTTAGCAGAGCTGTTGTTGAAAAAAGGCTATATTGTTCATGGTGTCAAACGTCGGGCTTCTATGTTTAATACAAATAGGATTGACCATTTGTACCAGGATCCACAAGTGGAAAACAGGAATTTTATTTTGCATTATGGAGATATGACTGATTCCATGAATATCACCAAAATCATCAAAGAAGTACAGCCGGACGAAATCTATAATCTCGCCGCTATGAGTCATGTACAAGTGAGTTTTGAAATGCCAGAATACACGGCGAATGCGGATGGACTCGGAACCTTGAGAATATTAGAAGCGGTGCGGTTTTTAAACTTGAATAAAAAAACGAAAATATATCAGGCATCTACCTCTGAATTGTTTGGGAAAGTACAGGAAATTCCACAGAAAGAAACAACGCCATTCTATCCACGTTCTCCCTATGCAGTTGCTAAAATGTATGCCTATTGGATTACGGTAAATTATCGCGAAGCTTATAATATATACGCATGTAATGGAATTTTGTTCAATCACGAATCTCCATTGAGAGGTGAGACCTTTGTAACTCGAAAAATAACGAGAGCAGTTGCGAAAATTGCGATGGGACTTCAGGACTCTTTGTTCCTAGGAAATATGGATGCAAAAAGAGATTGGGGACATGCAAAAGATTATGTACGTGCCATGTGGATGATCCTTCAGCAAAAGGAAGCAGAAGATTTTGTAATTGCTACAGGAATTACTACTACCGTTCGAGATTTTGTAAAGTTAGCCTTTGAAGAATTAGGAATTACTATTGCTTTTAGAGGTCAAGGAGTATCTGAAAAAGGCTATGTAGCACATTGCTCTAATCCGCTGTACCAATTGGAAACAGGTATTCAGGTTGTGGGAGTTGATCCACGGTATTTTAGACCTACGGAAGTTGAGTTGTTATTAGGAGATGCAAGTAAATGTAAAGATAAGTTAGGTTGGTATCCTGAGTATGATTTATCAGCTTTGGTAAAAGATATGGTCCAGGCGGATGTAGCCTTGATGCAAAAGGAGTTATTGTTGAAAAGTGAGGGGTATTCTGTGCTTAATGAGTTTGAATAAATAAAAATAATTAGATCTAATTTAAAAAATTGTTTTAATTGAATTGATAAAAAATGAATAAGGATTCAAAAATTTATATTGCAGGTCATTTGGGATTAGTAGGGTCAGCTATTATGCGACTTCTAAGAACTAAAGGCTATGCAAATATTGTAACTCGGACACGTAGCCAATTGGATTTGCTTAACCAACAAGCGGTCATCGATTTTTTCAAGGAAGAGAAGCCGGAGTATGTGATATTAGCAGCGGCAAAGGTTGGTGGTATTATTGCGAATTCCACTTATAGAGGACAGTTTATTTATGAGAACTTACAAATACAAAATAATGTAATTCATCAATCCTATGTACATGGAGTACAAAAATTATTGTTTTTAGGGAGCTCTTGTATTTATCCTAAAAACGCCTCGCAACCAATGGGTGAAGATTGTTTGTTAACGGGACCTTTAGAATATACAAACGAGCCGTATGCCATTGCGAAAATTGCAGGGCTTAAAATGTGTGAGGCCTACAATCAACAATATGGAACAGATTTTATAGCGGTAATGCCTACCAATTTATATGGTGAAAACGATAATTATGATTTGGAAAAATCACATGTCTTACCTGCCCTAATTCGGAAAATGCACTTAGGGAAATGTCTCGAAAATAACGATTGGGAAGCCTTAAGAAACGATTTAAATAAATTACCAATAGAAGGGGTTGCTGGAAATGCTTCAAAAGCAACAATATTAAATAAACTCCAAAGCTATGGTATTTCACTAGTTGATAAAAAAGTGTCAGTAACCCTTTGGGGAACGGGGACACCATTTCGCGAGTTTTTACATTCGGATGACATGGCGGATGCCTGTGTGTTTTTGTTAGAAAATAAAAGTGCAAATGATATTTCTGATGTAAATTCCAGTGATGATAACTTAGAATTAAAGCAAAAAATGTGTTATCTAAACATCGGAACAGGAAAAGATATAAGTATAAGAGATCTTGCAGGTATGGTAAAAACCATTATTGGGTTTAAAGGGGATATTGTTTGGGATACGACTAAACCAGATGGTACTTTTAAAAAATTACAAGATGTAAGTAAGTTGAATGGGCTGGGTTGGAATGCTAAGGTTTCCATAGAAGATGGTATAAAGGAGATTTACAATAAGTATGTTTATGTAAAATATTTTTTTGTTGTATAATTTATGTTTTTTTAAAAGCAGTTAGGCTTTTTAAAAATAACTTAAATA
>JAESUW010000062.1 GCA_016760525.1 Labilibaculum sp. | reverse complement strand
ATCAAACTTTCTGAGATTTTCGGTAATCTCCTCAACAGCCGGCCAATCGTTTTGTTTTCTGCTTAGCAAGCCAAGTTTACGTCCAACATTTCCTGTATGCACATCTAAAGGCAAATATAGCTTTGCCGGTGAAATTTTACTCCACAAACCAAAATCAACCCCGCGATTATCTTTGCGCACCATCCAGCGTAAATACATATTCAATCGTTTAGCGGCAGATTTCTTCAAAACATTGGAAATATGCTTCTGACTTCGATCCAAGTGCTCTGCTTCAAAAAAGACCACCCGAAAATAAGCCAATGCCCCTTTAATTGTGTTGGTTTCTAACAATCCTTTTGCGAAGACATTTTCCAAACCATCGTGATTTTGATAGATGTTTTGCAATGATTTCAGGAAGAAAATACAATCATCACCATTAAAAGTACGATGCTTAAATTGCTTGAATACGTCAAAATCGGAATTGGAGGCATTCAGAATAAAATCATGCGGTTGTTGATCCATTCTTTCTACCAACCATTTGGCATTTCGAATAATCGTAGGCCGCTGTCCCCAAGCGATACCTGCACTTAAGAAACCTGCAATTTCAACATCTTCTTTTTTTGAAAAAGATCGTGGTATTTGAATAGGATCGGTGGTAATAAAAGATTCACGATTGTATAAATCGTATTTCTCATCTAAAAAATCCTTTAATTCGGAAATTGAAAAATTAGCTGTTTTCATCTATCAAACCATCTGAAATAATAATTTTCCGGTCAGCCAAATCGGCCAATTCCGAATCGTGAGTTACGATCACAAATGTTTGATTGAAACGATCTCGCAGAGTAAAAAATAATTCGTGAAGTTCCTGACGGGTTTTAGAATCTAAATTACCAGAAGGTTCATCAGCCAAAATTACAATAGGATCGTTAATCAGGGCTCTTGCCACTGCCACTCTCTGCTTCTCTCCACCAGAAAGTTCTGATGGCTTGTGATCCATTCTATGACCAAGATTCAGCATTTCCAATAATTTCTTAGCCTTTGCACTGGCTTCGGCTTTAGATTTTTTTGCAATATAAGCAGGAATACAAACATTCTCCAGTGCTGTAAATTCTGGCAGCAAATGATGAAACTGAAAAACAAAACCGATGTTCGAATTTCGAAACGCCGACAATTCTTTCTCGTTGTATGAAGTTATATCAACACCATCAAAAAAAACTTGCCCGGAATCTGGTCGATCCAAAGTGCCGAGGATTTGCAAAAGAGTTGTTTTACCAGCCCCGCTTGCTCCAACAACAGAAACAATTTCTCCTTTCGCTATATTCAGGTCAATTCCTTTAAGAACATTAACGGACCCAAAACTTTTTTTGATTTGATTTGCTGTTATCATACAGATAAATTACTTCGTGAAAACCAAATATATATAAATCAGATAAACTGATAGGAGTAAAAATCCCTTCCACCGATGAAGTTTTCCCTTGTGCAAAGGCAAAATCAGTAAAAACAAAAGAAATGAAACTCCTAACATTATCAATATATCAAAAGAAATGATCGGCTGACTAATAAAAATATTTTTGAGAATGGATGTAACACCCAAAACACCTAAAATATTAAATATATTAGAACCTATAATATTTCCAATAGAAATATCCATTTCCTTTTTGTAAGCTGCAACGGCAGAAGTAGCCAACTCGGGTACGGATGTACCGAATGCAACTAAAGTCAATGCAACAACCCGTTCACTCACTCCAAATTCCAGTGCGATATTTTTAGCACTATCAACCAATAAATTTGCACCAAAATACAAACCTACAGAGGCTGCAACAATTAATAATACAGCAATAATTATTGAATACTTTGCAGATTGAAACTCTGCAGATAGGTTTCGGCTTTCCTTTCTTGATTTCCAAATGGTCCATACCATAAACACAATCAATAGAATTACGAAGATAATTCCTTCGTAGTATTCCAGTTGTTGATTCAATATAAAAAGGTAAAAAAGGATGGATGCACCCATCATAAATGGCCAATCGAATTTTATGGAGTTACTTCGAACTGGCAAAGGCATTAAAATAGCCGTAAACCCAAGAACAAGGGTAATATTTGCAATATTAGAGCCTATTATATTACCAATAGCAATATCGGGGCTACCATGAAGAGCAGCGTCTAAACTCACAAAAAGTTCGGGAGCAGAAGTACCAAACGAAACTACCGTTACACCAACAACAAGAGTTGAAATCTTAAAGTGGGAAGATAACGCCACACCACCTTTCACCAATAAATCGCCACTATATAAAAGAATAACGAAACCTATAAAAAGATATAAATAGTCCATTGAAATAAAAAAAATTCCACGCTGAGTATTGGTGGAATGATAAAACCTAAAATATCGGATTATAATTTCTTAGTAAGGTCATCCTTAAAATCCTTGATATTATCGAGAATATCTGTTTCTTTCTTAATCTCGGTTTTAATATCATCTGTTGCCCGTTTGAATTCTTTCATACCCTTCCCTAAGCCTTGAGCTAATTCAGGAATCTTTTTCGATCCAAACAATAACAGAACTACCAATAGTACAATAACTATTTCTGCGCCACTAATAAATAAAAGAATACTATCCATTTGATTGATATTTTAAACAAATATACCGAAGAAAATTTAAATGCAGGAATATAGATTGCAATTCGATTTAAAACTTTTAAAAAAAATCCCCCGAACCATATGATTCGAGGGATGATTTTATAATCACATACTGATTATTTCCTTTTAGCAACTACTTTTTCAGCACGTAAACTTGTGTCATAAGCAATTGGAGTTGCAATGAAAAGTGAAGAATAGGTTCCTACCATAACTCCGACTAACAATGCAAATGTAAATCCTTGAATTGAAGTTCCACCGAAAATAAAGATGGTTAACAACACAACCATTGTAGATAACGAAGTACTAAAAGTACGACGTAATGTACTATTTAAGGCACTATTCACAACCTCAGAACGATCACGTTTTGGATACAATCCAATGTACTCACGAATACGGTCAAACACAACCACGGTATCATTAATGGAATAACCAACAACCGTAAGTATTGCCGCAATAAACGCCTGATCTACTTCCAATGAGAATGGCAGCCACCCGTAACATAAGGAAAAGATACCCAACACAATAATTGAATCATGAGCAAGAGCTGCGATAGCTCCCAAACCATACTGCCAGTTTGAGAAACGAAGCATGATGTAAAGGAAAATCACGATAAGTGCAAATAAGATAGACCAAACTGCAGACTGACGAATATCATCAGCAATAGTAGGACCAACCTTTTGAGACATCTTTCTGTTGATCTCAAGGAAATCGGCTTTAGAAGTTCCTGCAGCCAAATATGGCTTCAAACCTGTGTAAAGCAATTCTTCCACCTCATCATCAACATCAAGACCTGATTCTTCAATTTTATATTTTGTAGTAATTTTCACCTGAGAATCTCCACCGAAAGTTTTCACCTCAGGAGCATGTCCGTAAACTACATCTAATGATTTTGCAATAGCCTCAACTGAAACTTCCTGATCGAAAGCAACAACATATGTTCTACCTCCGGTAAAATCGATACCTTGATTTAAACCTCTTGTTGCAAGAGATCCAATACTAATAACAATTGCGATAGTAGAAATCACATAAAACACTTTTCTTTTCTCAAGAAATTTGATTGCGGTATTACGTAACCAAGTATCAGTAAACTTAGTTGTAAAAGTAATGTTACGATTCTTTTTAAGAGAAGCTTCTAAAATTAATCTGGTGATAAAAATCGCTGCAAATAAAGATGAGAAAATACCAATTACCAGTGTAGTTGCAAAACCTTTAATTGGACCTTCACCAAAAAGATAAAGAATAATACCAGTTAAAAGAGTTGTAATATTACCATCAATAATCGCTGAATATGCATTCTTGTATCCATCAGAGATAGCAAGACTCAATCCTTTTCCACCTTTCAGCTCTTCCTGAATACGTTCATATATAAGTACGTTCGCATCGACCGACATACCGATCGTTAATACAATACCGGCGATACCAGGTAATGTTAACACCGCGCCCAAGGAAGCAAGTATTCCAAAAATAAAGAATAAATTGGCTATCAAAGCAATATTTGCAGTAAGACCAGCACCTTTACTGTAGAAGAAAAACATATATACCAACACCAAGCAGAAAGCAATGATGAATGACCACATCCCTTTCTGAACTGATTCCTGTCCCAAAGATGGACCAACAACCTCATCGGCAATAATATGAGCTGGAGCAGGTAGTTTACCTGACTTCAATATGTTTGCAAGATCTTTCGCCTCAGTTATAGTGAAGCCACCACTAATACTAGACTGACCCCCTTTAATTTCATTCATTACGTTTGGAGCAGAATAAACATATCCGTCCAAAACAATAGCGATTGCACGACCAACATTATCTTTGGTTAAACGAGCCCAAACTTTAGCACCTTCACCAGTCATACTCATCGAAACCTCAGCTGATGCACTGTTTTGATCAATTTGATCACGAGCAGAAGCAACAGCATCACCATCTAACGGAGCTTTTCCATCGCGGCTTGTTACTTTAATAGCGAACAATTCAAATACATTACCACCCTCATCAATAGATTTAACACCCCAGAAGAATTTCAAATTACGTGGCATTACTGATTGAATAGCTGGCATTGCAAAAATCTGATTTACTCTTGCAGTATCTTTGATGTGAGACATACCAACAACTGCTTTAGAAGATCCTCTTTGTGTAGGATTTAAAACAGAAAACAATGGGTATTTTTTCGCAATTTCTTTTGCATCAAGGTCTGTTACAGAATCAGCAGCTGTTTCTTCAATTTTATCTAAAAGAGCAACATCTTCATCTTTCACTTCTTCTTTAAGCTCTTCAGCAACTACTTCTTTAGCATCTTCAGCAGGCTCAGCAAGTGTATTAATAGCTGCTAATTTTTCGTTTGCTGCATTTAAATACTCAGTAACTTCGTTAGCTTTATAAGTTTCCCAGAATTCAAGACTTGCAGTTCCTTGTAGTAACTTACGTACACGAGCAGCATCTTTAATACCTGGAAGTTCAATAATGATACGACCTGAAACATCAGCTTTTTGGATATTTGGCTGTGCAACACCGAAACGGTCAATACGAGAACGAAGAATGTTAAATGTATTATCAATAGCAGCATCTGCTTCTTCTTTGATTACTTTTAACACATCAGCGTTAGAAGCTCCAAATAGAATTTTATCTTTTAGCTCTAAAGTTCCAAAGATATCCGGAGAAGACAATTGAGCCGTTGAACTGATAGATTCGAATGCTTCCCCAAAAAGAACAACAAATTCTTTCTGACTATCTTTTTGCATCCTTTTGGCTTTTGCTATGGCTGCTACAAAAGTTTCATCTTTGCTATCATTGGCCATGGCCTTAATAATATCAACTACAGAAACCTCCATGGTAACATTCATACCTCCTTTAAGGTCAAGACCAAGGTTCAGCTCTAATTCCTTACATTCTTTGTAAGAATAATCTTTAAGCCAAAGGAAATTGTAAACTCCTTCACCCCTGATGGAGTCAAGATAAGCTTGTTCCTTCTTACTATCGCCAGCTCCGAATTCCCGAGCTGTCTTTTCAACTGATTTGGTAACGTAAGTAAATGTCAACTGATACAAACTCACCAGCGCAAAGACAATAGCGAGTAGACGAATCGCTCCTTTATTTCGCATGTGTTTAGGTTTATTTAATTCTTATTTATGTGGTATTTTATATTCTTAACCGCAAATTAACGCACAAATATATTAATTTTTTTCAAATTCCTTTGTGCAATAATCACACGTACTTCTAAGTCCTTTATGTCTAAGACTTATCTTTTGAGACTTAAAAAATTTCCAATTGTAGAATTTGTCTCCCATAATTAATAATTGCCTGATGTTTTAAAAGAAAGTCACTTCCTAGTAATCCGCAAATTTCCCGCTGACAATGCTCCTTATACATCTCATTTATGCCTGCCAGATCAATAAGTGCACAATGAAAATCTTTTACCAACAAATCTCCTAATTGGAATGAATCTATCTTAACCATTTCGGTATTTAAACTGCCTTCTCCCAATCCTCGTGACTGTATTTCCGATGTTTGATTCTCGGACAACTCATAATCAGGCACAAAATTCCGATCCAATACTGTTTTGGAAGCTCCGGTATCAATTACCAAATCTCCCTCGTGACTACCGTTAACTTTACAGCTTATTAAAAGATGATAACTCTCGCTTTCAAGTTCAATTATCTCTATTGGAATTTCAATTTTCATGGGCTTTCTGAACAAAGGATAGCAAATATACCAAAAGAACAGATATTTGTATCATAAATTACACAAAACCCTTAAAACATTAACAAAATAATAATGCACGTAAAAATTTTATAAATCCTGATTAATACTTGTAGATCCCTGCATAGAAACTAAACAAATTCAACTTAAATTACAAAAAAAAGATTGTCTCCATTGAAGACAACCTTTATATTCTAGAAAATGAATTCTGCTAATTAAGCCAGAATGTTCATTTCATCCAATACTTTCATTACAGACTTAACGGCTACTGCTGATCCTTCCAACAATTCCATTTCATCTTTATTTAATTTCACCTCGATTATTTTCTCAATACCGTTTTTACCCAAAACAACAGGTACTCCCATGAAAATATCTTTCATTCCGTATTCTCCGTTCAATAGAGCACATACCGGGAAAATTCTTTTTTGATCGCGAACAATTGCTTCTACCATTTGAGCAGCAGCAGCACCTGGAGCATACCAAGCTGAAGTTCCCATCAAGTTTACCAACTCACCACCACCAAATTTAGTTCTTTCGATAATCGCATTTAATTTATCTTCTTCGATTAAATCAGTTACAGGAATACCGGCAACAGTAGTATAACGAGGAAGTGGAACCATAGTATCACCGTGTCCACCCATCAACAATGCTTGAATATCCTTAGGAGAAACATTTAATTCTTCTGCAAGGAAAGCACGGTAACGAGCTGTATCCAATACACCAGCCATACCAAATATTTTGTTAGGTGCTTTTTTTGCTGTCAAGGAAGCAGCATAAGTCATAACATCTAAAGGATTGGATACGATAATGATGATTGCATCAGGAGAGTGAGCAATTACATTTTCGGTAACTGATTTTACAATACCAGCATTAATAGAAATTAAGTCATCACGACTCATTCCCGGCTTACGTGGAAGACCTGATGTAATAACAACAACTTCTGATCCTGCAGTAGCTGCATAGTCATTGGTAACACCTTTAACTCTTGTATCGTAATAATTGATTGGAGCGGTTTGCCACATATCTAATGCTTTTCCCTCTGACAATCCATCTTTAATATCAACAATAACTACTTCGTTTGCTAATTCTTTTTGAGCAATGCAATTTGCACAAGTTGCTCCAACATTTCCTGCACCTACAACGGTAATTTTCATAAGGCTTTAATCTTTGATTATATCTATATGTAATTGTTACAATGGAGAATTTTTTCTTTATTGGATAGCAAATATATATACAATGCCATCAAATAATTAAGAAAACGACCTGCTTTTCAGCAGTATCACTTAAATATATAAAAATTAAGATACAATAATCTAACTTCTGACATATTTAACTATTTCCAAACTGGGTATAAACACCCACACAGGCTCTTCTGTTTAATAACGATATACAGATCTTATTATCAGAAGCCACATTCCTTAAGGAAAATTGAAGTTCTCAGATGAAATTACAGTTACATGAAACTAACAAAAAAAATATTTATTTTTCAAGATAATGGAGACGCAAACGATTACGGAAAATTTTCTTTTATCAAAAAAAAAAGCGCAAGAGAGTTTCCCCCTTGCGCTAATCTGCAAAAATATTTTTCTTATTTTATGATTTCCTTTATTTCTGAAATGATTTTTTCTGCCAATTGGTTTGCAGTATCTTCATTTTTACTTTCCGAATAAATTCGAATAATGGGTTCAGTATTTGATTTACGAAGATGAACCCATTCCGAGGCAAAATCAATTTTCACACCATCAATATCATTCACTTTCTCATTTTTGTATTTCTCTTTCATGGCAACTAAAACCGCATCAACATCAATTTCAGGAGTTAACTGGATTTTATTTTTTGAGATGAAATAGTTTGGATAGCTTGCTCTTAACTCTGAAGCCTTTTTATTTGTTTTTGCCATATGAGTCAGGATTAATGCAACTCCAACCAATGAGTCACGACCATAATGACTTGCCGGATAAATAATACCACCATTTCCCTCACCACCAATTACGGCGTTATTTTCTTTCATCTTGGTTACTACATTAACCTCACCAACGGCTGAAGCTTCGTATGTTCCTCCATGTTTTTCAGTAACATCGCGCAAAGCACGAGTTGATGAAAGATTAGAAACGGTATTTCCAGGTGTATTCGCTAATACGTAATCGGCGCAAGCCACCAAAGTGTATTCTTCACCAAACATACTGCCATCTTCATTTACAATAGCCAAACGATCTACATCAGGATCTACCACAAAACCGACATCGATCTTGCCTTTTTTCATTACTGAAGCAATTTCGGTTAAATGCTCAGGCAGTGGTTCCGGATTATGAGGAAATTGTCCGTTTGGCTCACAGTACAATTCAACTACATTCTCAACACCCAATGCTTTCAATAATTGAGGAATTACAATTCCTCCTACTGAATTTACAGCATCAACAGCAACTGTGAAATTGGCTTTCTTAATTGCATCTGCATCTACCAAATCAAGTGCTAAAACATGATCGATATGCTTTTGTGTATAATCATTCACATGAGAAAGCTGACCTAAATCATCAACATCGGCAAAAATAAAATCTTCATTATCGGCAATCGACAAAACGATTTTCCCATCTATATCATTCAGAAATTCACCTTTTTCATCCAATAATTTTAATGCATTCCATTGTTTTGGGTTGTGACTGGCGGTTAAAATAATACCACCTTGCGCATCTTCTCCAGTAACAGCAATTTCGGTAGTTGGAGTGGTTGCCAAACCGATCTCCACAACATCAATTCCTAAACCAAGAAGTGTTCCAACTACAAGTTTATCGACCATTTCCCCAGAAATACGAGCATCTCGTCCAACAACAACTTTCACTTTCCCTCCATTGTTTCTGCGTAAAAGCCAAGTACCATAGGCTGCTGAAAATTTAACAACATCAAGAGGACTTAATCCATCTCCTACCTGACCGCCAATCGTTCCTCTGATTCCGGAAATTGATTTAATTAATGCCATACTGTTTTTTAGAATTTTGTTATTAACTGATTCGTTAAAAAAATCCAGAATAAAATTAAATTCAGGATTTACACGACAAATTTATAATTTCAATTAAGAGTAAAAAAGCAAAATTCAAATTGATTTTCTTTATTTCAAATTTTTAACAGGCACAATTAATATATTCTTTGATTATTAGTACCTTTGCAGGTTCAGAACATTGATCATTTACTCAGAAATGGAAGAAAAAAAATACGGAAAAGAAAGAAGAGAGAAATCTTCTTTTGGATCAAAAAAAGAAAACGATAGAGAATCTGGTGATACAAATCCTCGATTCAAAAGGGATTCAGAATTACGTACCCGCAAGTCTGGTGATCAATCAGAAAATTCAGATAGACGAAGAAGTGATTCGAACAGAACTTCCCAAAGCTCTGATTCAAGATCCAGAGAACCAAAAAAATTTGATGACAACAGATCGGAAAGAGGCTCTGACGATAAATCAGACAGGGGAGGATCCAGATCGGAATCACGTACTCGCAACTATGGCGACAGATCAGAATATTCTAACAGACGCAGCAGTGAATCAAACAGAAATTCTCGTGGATCGGATTCCAGAGAGCCAAGAAGATTTGATGACAACAGATTTATAAGAGACTCTGACAGAAGACATAAACGGGAAAACTCAAGCTATAGATCAGAAAGATATTCAGACAAAGGAGAAGAAAGATCAGAATTTAAAGAAAAACGTCGATTTACAGATGATTCGAACGAAAATCAAGATTCGAACAAAAAACCTTACGACCGTTTTGAAAACAAACCCAATAAAGAAACTCTTCAGAAAAAGCATTACAGCAAAAAGAAACAATTGGCTTTTGCAAAAAAATCAGGGCCGGAAGATGGAATGCTTCGACTGAACAAATACATTTCGAATACAGGTGCCTGTTCAAGAAGAGAAGCGGACAAGCGCATAGAGGATGGTCGTATAACTGTTAACAACAAAGTTGTTAAAGAAGTTGGCACAAAAGTGAATATAAAGGATGTTGTTTGCTTGGATGGCAAACAGCTGCAAGCTGAAGCGAAAGTTTATTTGGTTTTAAATAAACCCAAAGATTTTGTAACTACTCTTGACGATCCAATGGGGAGAAAGACCGTTTTGGATTTGATCCAACATGCTTGTACCGAGAGAGTATATCCTGTTGGAAGATTGGACAGAATGACCACTGGGGTTTTACTTTTCACCAATGATGGTGATCTTACGAAACGCCTCACTCACCCAAGCTACAATAAGAAAAAGATTTATCATGTATTTTTGGACAGAGCTATTTCTCAGGAAGAACTTAATCAGGTATCTGCTGGAATTGAGTTGGAAGATGGTGAAATTAGTGCAGACGCAATCAGCTTTGCCGATCCGAATGATAAAACTCAGGTTGGAATAGAAATTCACTCCGGCCGAAACAGAATTGTTCGACGTATTTTTGAACATTTGGGTTACGAAATTGAAAAACTGGATCGTGTATTTTTTGCCGGAATAACCAAGAAAAATATCCCCAGAGGGAAATGGAGATTCTTAAGCGAAAAAGAAGTGACCATGCTTAAAATATATTAATCGAGATAAGTATTCTCTTGATGTAAAGTAAAAAAAATCCCGGCAATACTGCCGGGATTTTTTTTTGATGTCTCATCTGCTTAAAACTGCTTCAATAAATTCGCCATTTCAATTGCCGATACAGCAGCTTCGAATCCTTTGTTTCCAGCTTTTGTTCCGGCACGTTCAATTGCCTGCTCGATAGAATCAGTAGTTAAAACACCAAAAATAACAGGTATTTCAAGATCTAAAGAAACACTGGCAATACCTTTGGTTACTTCACTGGAAACATACTCGAAATGCGGAGTTGATCCTTTAATAACAGCACCTAAACAGATAACAGCATCATACTTTCCACTTTTCGCCATTTTCTTTGCTATTAATGGAATTTCAAATGCCCCGGGAACCCATGCAACGTCAACATCATCTGTTGAAGCTCCATGACGGTGAATAGCATCCAAAGCACCTTCTAATAATTTACCTCCAATAAATTCATTAAAACGACCGGCAACAATACCGAATTTTAAATCTTTTGCAATCAATTTCCCTTCAATTGTATTCATCTTATTTCAGTTTTATTTTAATTCGTTTTTCGAAACACCTTCTACTTTTTTATCATCATTTTGCATGTTCCACTTCACATCCTGATGTAACAAATGCCCCATTTTATTCATTTTGGTCTGCATGTAAAATTCATTCTTTTCATTGCAAGTCATTTCAATTTCTTCACGACCTACTATTTTCAATCCAAATCCTTTTAAACCTGCAACTTTTAATGGATTATTGGTCATTAAAACCAAATCTTTAACCCCTAAATCTGCCAGAATAGCAGCACCAATCCCATAATCGCGCAAGTCAGCTTTAAATCCTAAAGCCAAATTTGCTTCAACAGTATCCATACCAATATCCTGCAATTGGTAGGCTTTCAGTTTATTAATCAAGCCAATTCCTCTGCCTTCCTGACGCATGTACAGTAACACACCTCTTCCAGCTTCTTGAATTCTCCGCATAGCTTCCTGCAGTTGATCACCACAATCGCAACGCATAGAACCAAATGCATCGCCAGTTAAACATTCTGAATGCACACGAACCAATACCGAATCAGCAGAAGCAACATCTCCTTTTACCAAAGCAACATGATGCTCGCCAGTAATTTTATTCACATATCCATGAGCTCTGAATTCACCATGCTTAGTTGGCATCTCTGTTTCAGTTACTCTCTCAATCACACTTTCGGTTTG
This sequence comes from Labilibaculum sp., assembly GCA_016760525.1. GTDB lineage: Bacteria > Bacteroidota > Bacteroidia > Bacteroidales > Marinifilaceae > Labilibaculum. The sequence goes on along the minus strand of JAESUW010000062.1, from coordinate 11,582 downwards.
TCTGCGATACTCGATTAAATCAGCAATCGTAATCATTTTCAAGTCGTGCTTTTCAATGTATTTTCTCAACTGAGGAACACGAGCCATAGACCCATCCTCATTCATAATTTCACAAATAACACCAGCTGGATACAAACCAGCCATTCTTGCTAAATCAACAGCTGCTTCAGTATGTCCTGCACGAACCAAAACACCATTTTTACGCGCTACCAAAGGGAAAATATGCCCCGGACGAGTAAAATCTGTTGGCTTAACATCCTTATCAAAAATTTTCAAAATTGTGTGAGCACGTTCATGAGCAGAAATACCTGTTGTACAATCAGCAGCATCGATACTTACAGTAAAAGCTGTTTGTTTCGCATCGGTATTATTGTATACCATCATATCGATGTTCAACTCATCCAAACGCTCCTTAACAATTGGCATACAGATTAATCCACCAGCCTGTCTTGCCATAAAATTGATTGCTTCAGGTGTTACCATTTCTGCAGCCATCAACAAGTCACCTTCATTTTCACGATCCTCGTCATCAACCACCACAATCATCTTCCCTAATTTGATGTCCTCGATCGCCTCTTCAATTGTATGAAATTTCATAGTTTATGTATTGTTGTTTTGTGTTTTAATTTTACTTTTTATACAAATCCATTCTCTCTCAAGAAATTCATCGAGATATCTGATTTCTCAATCTTAACACTTTTCTCTTCTCTGTGAAACATGAATTTTTCTATATATTTTGCTGTCATGTCGCATTCTAAATTCACTTTTTCTCCTTGTTTTTTAAAAGTCAAAGTAGTGTCTTCCTGCGTTAATGGAATAATTGAAACTTTAAAAATTTTATCATCCACATAAGCCACAGTCAAGCTGATACCATCAATTGCTATAGAGCCTTTCTCAATAATATATTTCAGAATATTCTTAGGTGCCGCAATACTTACCCAAATGGCATTATCATCTTGCTCTTTCCCAACAACTTCGCCCAATCCATCAACATGACCACTTACCATATGACCACCCATTCGATCACCTACCCGAAGAGCACGTTCTAAATTCACACGACTTCCAGCTCCCAGCAATTCAAAATTTGTTCTGCTCATCGTTTCAGGCATTACATCAGCCGAAAAACCAGTAGAATTGAAACTAACTACCGTAAGACAAATACCATTTGTCGCAATGCTGTCGCCCAACTTCACATCATCCATAATTTTACGGGCCGAAATAGTCAATCGAATTGACTTCCCTCCGTGCTGTATAGCCTTAATCTTACCTATTTCTTCAATTAATCCTGTGAACATTCTTTTTATAGATTATGAGATATGAGATGAGAGAAATGAGATTGATTCCCAAAATTCCATTCCACATCAATTTTATTTTCTAATTTTTCCTATCAATATCAGATCGTTTCCGAATTGATCGATTTTCACCTCATCCAATTCTATAGCATCTTTCATTTTATCGATTCCTTCGCCACCTACTGGTGATTTGGAATTTGCTCCTCCAATAATTTTCGGAGCGATAAAAAACATTACTTCGTCAACTATTCCGGCTTCTAAAGCCGCAAAGTTTAAAGTTGCGCCACCTTCCAAAAGAATTCCATCTATCCCTGTCTCTCCCAGCTTTACCATTAAATCAGGAAGATCAACTCTTCCATTTCTGGATTTTACAATCAAAACAGCATTTCCCAGCTCTTGAATCTCCGCAATTTTAATTGAATCGGCCTTCTCTGTTACAACCACAATTGTTTTGGCCTGATTTGCTGTGTTTACTATTTTTGATTCCAAAGGAATTCGTGCGCTGCTATCAAGCACAATTCTTACGGGATTCCGACCTTTTTTATTTTCCAACCGGGTAGTTAGTATTGGATCATCTGCAATCACTGTATCAACACCCACCATTATTCCGGCTAGTTCATTTCTTAACTGATGAACGTATGCTCGTGATTTTTCGTTAGAGACCCAACGGGAATCGCCTGTTTTACTGGCAATTTTCCCATCAAGAGTCATGGCCGTTTTCATAAGCACATAAGGTAATTTGCTTTGAATAAACTTCAGAAAAACACGATTCATCTGACTTAATTCTTCACACAAATAACCATATTCAACCTCAATCCCATTATCCTCTAATAATTTCACTCCCTTTCCCGCAACCAATGCGTTGGGATCCAACATTCCAATTACCACTTTAGCAATTTTATTTTTCACAATTGCTTCAGCGCAAGGTGGTGTTTTCCCATAATGCGAACATGGTTCCAGGGTAACATACATTGTTGCACCTTCTACTGATTCTGTTGCAGATCGAAATGCATTTACCTCAGCATGTGGTCCCCCAAAGAATTCATGATATCCCTCACCAATAATTTTATCATTCCGAACAATTACAGCACCAACCAAAGGATTAGGATTTACTCTGCCTATTCCCTTTTTAGCCAACTTAAAGGCTTTCTGCATGTATTGATATTCTTTGCTCATTTGCATAAAAACAAAAAGCCCTGAATAGTTCATTAAACTATTCAGGGCATCTATTATAGGTATAGCCAAATGGAAATTACATCCATTGACATAAATCAATCAAATTGACCAATTGTTTTTCTTCTCCCATCCAGACTGTACTGTCGGTACTGGAATCACACCAGTTCAATCTCGTAAAAGATTCGCGGACTATCACCGCCGGTCGGGAATTTCACCCTGCCCTGAAGAAACAATAAAATATGTAAGAACAGAGTTTTCGACTCCTATTCTGTTACAAATATAAAGTTTTAGTAAGTAAAAACAAATTACGGATAATAACAATGTAACACGAATACCATAAATTCAATCGTTTCGCTTACAATTCACAAATATTTTATTTTTTATGATTTACAGCTTGTAATTTCAACCAGCTTTTACCAATTTTATTATTTTTGCTCTACCAATGAATATCCCCTCATAAACAAGAAGATATAAAATGATTTTTTGGAAAGTTTTTCTTTTAAGGCAGAAAGAGCCCGAAACAAACGGGTTTCAACTGTCCGCACCGGAATATTTAAACGTTCGGCAATTTCTTTATTTTTTAATCCTTCAAAACGGCTCAGTTCAATTATTTCACGATGAATATCGGACAGCGAATTAATTTCTTCATATATTTTACTCAGATTTTCTTTTTCTATCAGCGATTTTTCACCGTTTTCATAATGTTTTAATTCTAATTCTGTCAGAACCCACATTTGTCGTTCCTGATGTTTCTTTTCAACTTTTTCATGCTTCAAGTAATTAAAACAAGTATTTCGAACAGCATTAAACAAATAAGCTTTAAGATGTTCTTCATCCAAATTAAGTTTTTTCTTTTCTAAAATCAACATAAAAACATCCTGCAACAAATCCAAGGCAATACTTTCACTGCTCACAAATTTGAGAGCATACAACAAAAGAGAGGAATGATACCTTCGAAAAATACTATCGAAATCTAACATAGATTATTTCCATTTGGCTTACAAATTAATAGAATTAAATAATTATTGAGAATAATTCAGGCAACCATTGCAACTAAACAAATGTTATCCCACAATTAATTCATTTTTTATATTCAATTTTTCTCTGGAAATTAGAAAAACTACTTTGCCGAATTGTCGGAAAACAGATGATATATCCTTATTTAAAACCCTATTTAATCACATTCTATATCATTCTGATATTAGTATTATGACAATTAAGCCTAGCGGGAGGATTTTATGTTCCCCTGTTCAATTATTGTTTGTTTTTGAGTATTTGATCCAAGTATATAAATTTGATCAGTATCTTCAAGTAAATTGTTAACTATTGAGATATTGGAAGTGTTTTCCCCGTTTAAGTTCACAAAACAAGCCGATTTCCCTTTTACTATTGTTTCCTTGATAATAATGTGTTGACTTTCTTTCACCCAAATATTGGCTTCTGTTTGGCTAGAACTTTGAATCTGCATGTTGCTAAAACAGGCTTGTTTTACATCGTCCAGGTAAAGAGCCGGACGTAGTTCTATTTCTTTTGTAGATAATTGGATTCCGTCGAACGAGATATTGGTGGCATGACGAATGTAAAAACCATAAGCAGGTAATGTTCCAAACATAGTTGCTTCCGGGTAATCTTTTGGTTTCTCTTCCGGTTCTTTACGAAAATCCTCCAAAGTACCCCCACCTTCATATTCAATAACAATATCGCTTAAGCGGATATTATTTATAGGAAAACCAGGCTGTCCGGTGATGGAACATCCAATTTTACCCGTATTTTTTGCGCGGATATTGCTAATGCTGATGTCACCTACCATTCCAACATGATCAATAAGCATATCTTTTTTATAAGGACGGGCTCTGTTAGCCAAACGGATAAAAATAGGCGATTCGGTACCATCTATCTGGATGTTGCTGATAGAGATTCCTTCCATAATACCACCGTCAACAATTTCGAGGGTAATACCTGAAGTGCCTTTTTTATCTCCAAAAAAAGTAGGCTCTGTAATTTCGGAAGGTTTAATCACACAATTGGAAATACTAATATTTTTAAAACCACCGTTGGATTCTGTTCCCATTTTAATTGCATTACAACGGCTGCTAATTACACAATTTGAGATGGTAATATTTTCGCAAGAACGTGGCGAAGTACTTTTTAAAGTAATGCCATCGTCATCCGTATCGGAAATTATATCGGAAACGGTAACATTGTGGCAACCATCAATATCAAGCCCGTCGTTATTAAAATTATTCCGGTTGAATATTCTGATGCCATGAATTTGAAGTTTATCACAAGCCAGGTAGTGTTGCATCCAGCAACCTGAATTTCGAAGTGTAATACCTTCAATTTTAATATTTTCGCAAGTGATAAAACGCAATAAATGAGGACGGGTAATTCCTTCATCGTTCCAGCTTAATTTTTTAAAACCACTTCCCTGTCCATTTATTTCTCCGTGTCCGGATATACTTGTATTTTTAATATTTTCAGCATAAATAAGTTGGATGGTTGCTTCCTGAGTTCTAAGGGAAATATAAGCTGGTTTTAGTTTGATATAATCTTCCAAATTTTTACTTCCGTAAAGAATAGCCCCGTTTTCAAGATGAAAATTCACATTGCTTTTCAGAATGATTGTTCCTGTTTTGTAATGGCCTGCAGGAATGGTAACCTGTCCGCCGCCATTCTCTGTGCATTCGTTAATTGCTTTTTGGATAGCCTGCGTACTTAAAAAACAGGTGTCAGCAACAGCTCCGTAATTCAGTATGTTATATTCTTTAGAAAAAAGAAAAGAACTAAATAAGCAAAGAATAAATAATGTTAGAAAGATTTTTTTTGATCTCATTATATTTCAATTTTATTTTTTTGAATTCTAAAACAAAACACTCAGCAGAAAGCCGGTAAAGTGTTTCAATGGGATATAAGTTTTAATACGCAATAAGCAACGGAAATTAAAACCTTTTATCCAGAGTGCAGTTGAACTGAATTTAAGGCAGTTTTTTAAAATCTTCCCATTTTATCTGCCAACTACTGTCTTGCGGAAAGCCGGGCGTTTCAATTTCAGAACCATCATATCCCGCACACATCATGGCTACTGCTGTTAATAAACCACCATTACCCGGAAGATAAAGCCGCAATTGTTTGTTTTGATAATTATGCCCGTTGGGTAAATAGGTGTTGGTTTCAACATTCATGAAAAGAGCATCTAAAGCTTTATGAGGCATTTTTAATCGGGTAGCCGCCATAGCTGTCATAGGAAAATCCCATCCCCAGGTTTCGTGCCAGTGCCAGTTTTCCCATACGTAATCAAAAGTTTTTTTCATTGTTGCAGAATCAACTAACCGAGAGTCAGGTAACATACCATATGCACCCAAAACCATAGGATGATCTGTCATAAACTGAGGATTGGTATAGGAATCGGGAGCGCTTTCGGAAGCCAGATAGAGACCATCTTTTTGTGCCAATGGTGACAGTTTGTCCAGAACAACATCCCACGCAGGATTACGATCTAAACTTAATCTTTCCCTCCATTTTTGAGCTGTAGTTAAACCCCAATACCAATAAGCCAGCTCAAAAGGTGGGTTAATGGTGCTTTCGAGAGGAAGACGTTCTTGTGCAGGAATAAGTGTCGGGCCTAAAACATATCGGTTATTCAAAGTATCGAAGCAGGCATAAGATGCCATAAAATCAGCCGTTTCGAAAACAAGATCGGCGTATTTCCTGAGAATTTCTTCATTGGTCGAATTTCTGTAACACAGTTCTGCCAGATAGATAAAATGAGGCTGCTGCCAGATCAGAAAAGATCCTACACTTGAAGGACTATCATCGCCTGAAGGATTGGTCATTTTAGGCCATCTAAGTCCATCGAATCCTTGCCTGATCGCATTTTTCTCAGCATTGTTTGCAATGTGATTGTACCAGTCAAGGCTTTTTTCAAGCAGATGGGGTCGGTTCCATAAGGCAAAATGAACAGCGTGCCACCAATGCATTTCCAAATGAAATTTGCCATACCAGCTGTTATAAGTCAAGCCTGTTTCTTGTGGAGGAAAACTTCCTGTACATTGTACCTTTGTCAGGTATTGAGAAAGTACTACTCTCCGTTCCAATTCAAAGGCACGGGGATCGGTACTTCCTGAGAAATCAACAGCTCCACCACTTAACCAAAAGTCTTCCCATGTTTTTTGACTGCTTAAAGCAGTAGTTTCAAAATTGGGTAATACTGCAACTGTATCGGTTGGTGAAAACAAGCAACTGAATGAAAATTCATCCTGTCCTTTTTTCGGTTGCAGGTAAAAAGAATGCTTTTGCTGTTCAACAACTTTAGCCTGTCCTTGCCAGGATATTTTCACAAAGTAGGAAGTACTGTCTATTTGTCTTTGGATAAGCGCAGAATTCAACGATTCAGTTAACGAAGATTCGTGTTTATCAAGCAGATTCCAGTCACATCCCGAATCAGTATGTTCTCCTGAAGGGTAGGGAAAATGTAGTTTTACCTGAATTAAGCCTCGTTTTATTAATGGCGAATTAATCCGTGAAGAAACCTGATCTAAATCCTGATGTACATATGTGCTTACTTCAACCGGAATTCCGTTAATTTCAAATGAACTATGGATTTCACCATTCCACGGATTAAGGGTTTGATTGATTGAACTTACCTCTTCTGCTGCAACAGAAGAACCATCCTTATGGAAAAAATCCAAACCTACAACTCCTAAATGTAAGCGGTGTGGATTCTGACGAAAGTAATTAGCTGCATCCCGATTTCGTCCATGAGTTTCCCATTGCACAGCATAAGGAACTTCTCTTCCGTGGAAGTCATAATTTTTCAAACTTTCATCGAAGGTATAGGCTTCTTTGTTTGGGAAACTGTGCCATCCCCATTCCGATTGAGTTCCAAGTGGTATTCCTTTTTCATACAAGTCGGGAAATGATTGCAGTCCGGTAAAATCAACCGTAAAGGCAAATTTACCGTTTCCTACCGTTAATGATGATAAGGTGTCGATGCTGTTGACATGCACTTGATGCCTGAGCACTAGCTTTTCCCTGTCTATTTTTTGCACTCCTGAATTTGAGGTGCATCCGAATAAGCACAGAATAATAAAAACTAATTGAAGATATAGATAAACGGATGTTGTTTTTTTTACTGATCTGTTTTTCATAAGACAATAAATTTATTCATATTTTACAGATATTTAATAATTATTGAACCTTATTCTTTTGAGGAGGAACAGGGGCTTTGAGACGAATCCAATTTCTTGTAATTTGCATTAGTTCCTCAGGGATTACCACTTCGTTTTCCCCCTGAACAACCCCTTGCCATTGACCTTCTCCGTTAATCCACAGGGCAAGATCAGTCCGTTGATCCAACTTAATTTCAAAGTCACCGGTTTTAAGCTGTTTCAGGCCTCCCGCTGCCAGCGCATTTAGGTTTCCGTTTTCATCCAAACGAACAGCAGCAACTCCAATTGCATCAACTGAAACATTGAAATCTTTGATTTTAAAATCCGACCGGATGGTATCACCACTCACCTGGTTGGTTCCTGCAATATGAATGACTGTGCCATCAATAAGGCGGCAAAAGCCAGTGGTTGGCGGAGAACAAGACGCATGATTAAAATCCCTCAATTTAAAAAATTGATTGTCAATAATGCCTGTTGCCGGTGTTTGACTTGAAATATTTTGCTGCTCCAGCACATTGAGTACCTTGGAAAATGTTTCCTGAATATTTCCGGCAACAATCATCGATTCGGGCAATAACTTATTGCCGAGAACCTGTTGTCCGTCAAAATTGCGTGTCCAATCACCAATCCGAAACAAAGCTGTATTTCCTTTTTCTGCCATACTGAAAAAATCAGCTGTTGATTTTTTCTCAAATTCGGGGTGATATAAAACAACAGCAGCATAAGATTGTTTGCCATACCAAATTGTGCCGGTTGAATCAACCCTCAAACTGCCATTCTCGATTTCGCTTGTTGGAATCAGATCGGCCGGATATCCTTTATGCCAAAGGCTGTCAATCAATTCCATGCCAACATCATCATAATGCGGGCCAGCCCAGTTCATAGTACAGGCATGTCCAAAAATAACAGCAACCGGACAATCCAATGGTGTTTGGCTGATATAGTTTAAAAGTCTGATCCTGCTTTCTGCACGCATCAGGTCATTACTGAATAACGAATAAAACGGAAGATAATTTATTCGGCCACCAGCGAGAGCTGAACTCCAAACCTGAGTCGCCATATCTTCTTTATAATACATATTATACCAGATTGAGCTTCCCCATTTTTTACAAAGTGCCGTACGTACAGCAAAAGGGACTACTTCATCGGTTTGTGCCCAATCCCGTTTTGCTGCCCACCAATCAAGACCGTTCTTTTTATACTCGCAGCGATCGGGATATGGCCACCAGGTTGAATGAACAGTAACTGCTGCCTCAGGTCCAAAAACATCTTTTACTGTATAATAAAAATCTTCTTCCAAAGCTATATTGCGAAGTCTTGCCATCTCCATAAAATGATTGACAGCCATCTGCCGTTCCGCTTCTTTACCTTTCTCTCCCAGCGCCATCAGCAAACAATCAGCTAACAAATCTCTTCCCCTGTTTTTTTCGGCATAAGCCTGTGCCCGGTGTTTTGAATACCAAAAATCGTATGTCCCCAATTTATAGAATCTCGGATAATAAGGCGGAAAACCCCATTCATCTTTACAGATTCCGGCTACCGGCACATCCCGGTATTGCTCAATAATTTCACCTTGAAACTCCATTAAATGAGGGGCAAATATATCGGGATATAAATGGGTAAACGAAACCATGACACAAGCATGCGTTCGGCTCTTCGCACTACTCCGAGAAACAGGTATTTTTACTTTAACAGAGTCTTTCGTGGCAAATACCAGATTGCAATCTGCAGTGATATCCCGAAGTGTTGCCGGATCAATTCCTTCATCAGAACGGTTATAAGCATAAACCCGTAAAAGTGATCCGCTAAGTGGAATATGGTGAGTAATATCTCCACCGCTGTAATGATCGTTCAAATCAAGGCTGGGAATAAGCGTTTCAACAGAATCACTTTCTGAAAAATTTACTTCTTTAAGCCGAAGCATTTCCTGAAGTTCATCAGGGTATTTTTTTTGAAATGCTCGCCGAGCTGAACGGACATCAAGATCAGGAACCAACTGAATATTTTGTTTAACGGCATAATATGCAGCAAGCTTGACCTGATTATAGACTGCATCGTCAACAACTTCTTTGTCAGGAAACCTGAGGAACGGAATTAGTAAATTATATGGAGAATGCTTACTTGTCTGGTCAATTAACTCCTTAAACCCATCAGGACGAAGCTCTTTTTCTCCCCAAACCCAAACTCCCATAACAGGCATGTACTGATTCGACATACGGTTTGAGACTTCATCCTCAACAAAAGAATTTGAATACTGCGACTGTGCCAAGCTATCAATTGTGCCAAGCAATAAAATATAGGATATGCTCCAAAAGATTATATGTTTCATTATTTTCTAATTATAACTTTATATTCATAGACTTATGAAATTAGGTTGATGGAGAAACAAGTCCATACAACATCCTAATTTGTAGAATATTTTACAAAAAAAATATTGACAAAAAGTAACTTTTAGCTTATTTCTCCCAATTATCAGTCCGAAAAGATGAAACAGGTAACCCTTCTGTATTGTATAGTTCTCCTATCACAAAGTTGTCAAACGCATAGCGAACAGCAACAGGATTAGCAACAGGTGGACAAAATAAAGTAAGTCCTGTGTGAGTAATAAAAGCTTTTGCAGGATAAAAACGTTTATTTTCCCCTGCAACTTTGAAATTCTCTAATTCTTTGCCATACGTAGTAAGTCCGTTTTTTGCATGATCAAAAGTTAATTCAATTAAACTTCCTTTTACAGTCATGTCTTTTAATACCGGACCAGAATATTCAAATCCATTTTTATTATATGTATTTGCTAGGGCTATATAAGCTAATCTTTCTCCTGTGACTAATTTATTTGCAGGATGTATACCATACTTTTCGCCAATATCCATTAAACATGCCATTCCTGTTTTAAGAACAATCTGTGAAACTTTTAATTGTACTTCTCTCAAATAAGCCGAATTAAGCCCTCTGGGATCATAATCATAAGGTGCAATTTGAGCATAATAAAATGGAAATTTTCCAATTCCCCACTCTTCCCGCCAATTTTCAATCAGTCCGGGAAATAATTTTAAATAATTTTCCGGTTCATCCCGGTTGGATTCTCCTTGATACCAAATTACACCTTTAATTGCATAACCAACCATGGGATGAACCATCGCATTATAAAGCACTGATGGCGTCTGTTGTGAAATTTTTTCGTTCTTGAGATTATTTTCCAGTGAAATAAAATCAAATTGCTTAATTCCTTCTTCATTAATCCATGGTTCGATCCTGGTTCCTCCCCAGCTTGAATTAATCAACCCAATGGGCACTCCAAGTACTTCCTGAAGCATCTTCCCGAAGTAATAAGCTGTAGCACTGAATTCTGCTACATTTTCAGACTTACATTCAAGCCATTCCCCATCAAAATTATCAAACGGACTCAAACTAAAGTTCCTTGTCACACTAAATAAACGTATGGATTCATTCGTTGATTCTGCAATAGTTTTATTTGATCCCAAAACTGGTTGATTTGGAAATCCCTTAACAGGCATTTCCATATTTGATTGTCCGGAACAAAACCAGACTTCTCCAATCAATATATTATTCAATTTTAATATTTCTCCATCTGATATGGTTATATTATATGGACCTCCTGCAGAAGGAGTTTCAACTTTCAGTTTCCATTTCCCCTCATTGTCTGACTGAGTAGTATAAATTTTTTCATCCCATGAAGTAGTAATAATTATTGCTTTATTAGGAAGAGCCTTACCCCAAATTGCGGCTTCGGTTTTTTGCTGCATAACCATATTATCACCAAAAACAGCTGGTAATGTCACTTCAGCCTGCACGAAACCTGAAATAAGCAAAAAAATAAATAACAGATGTATTAACTTCAATAGTTCTTTTTTCATAGTTATTATAAGTTTGAAATAAAAACATTAATTAATAGAAGTATAACCTGATTAATATTAAAAGTTCTAAT